>CAMDDR010000006.1:0-53150 GCA_945892995.1 Chitinophaga pinensis
TCATTAAAAAAAGCATAGCGTGTTTTTCGTGCCTCTTGCTGAAGATTTCCACCATTTTTTTTTAAGAATTCTTTGAAGTCAACAGCGTGAATAGTAAGTGGCACTCCTATTTTTTTGCAATAATCCTGTACTAAATTTGCATCTTCAATGCTTTCTGTTCCTCGAAGATTATAATTGACATGCAATACGTGTAGCGGCAGATTCAGGCTGTTTAAGGTCCAAAGCAAGCACATCGAATCCAATCCGCCACTCACGGCCACTAAATAGAGTGGGGCGCTTTGTTTTTTAAAAAAATCAGAAAGAAGACCTTGAATATTAGGATTCATTGAAAGCATTTATAATTTTTCCAATTTTTGTCTGGCATTCTGCATATTCTTCTTCAGGTTCAGAAAGAATGGTAATTGCCCCACCAACTGCGCAGGATAAATACTTATCTTCTTTATTGAATACCAAACTACGAATGATTACATTAAAATCAAAATCTCCATTTGGTTCTATGTATCCAATTGATCCAGCATAAATGCCGCGTGAAAAATCTTCTAGTTCATCAATATATTTCATTGCATTTAGCTTAGGAGCACCCGTCATAGACCCCATTGGAAATGTTGCGCGAATAATATCTGTAAAACTTGTATTTTCTTTTACTTCAGAACTTACTGTAGAAATCATTTGGTGAACAGTTTCAAAGCTGTATATCGCACATAATTCATCTACTGTAACACTGTTTTTTTGAGCTATTTTCGAAAAGTCATTTCTCACCAAGTCAACAATCATAATATTTTCGCTTCTTTCTTTCTGCTTGTTTTGAAGTGTTTCTTTATTCGCCAAATCCTCTTTTTCTGAGTTTCCTCTGGCTGCAGTTCCTTTTATTGGTTGCGAAATAAGTTTATTTCTTTTTTTTTGAAGAAATCGTTCTGGACTTCCGCAAAACACTTGATGATTTTCGGTATTTAAAAAAGCAGAAAAAGGTGCTTTAGTGATAGTATTGAGTTTGAAATACAGTTCAAATGGATTATTTATTTTGATGTTTTCAGCAAAAAATTCTTGACAATAATTCAGTTCGTAAATTTCTCCTTGTTGCAGCAAAGATTTAATTTTCACAACATTTTTTAAGTAATTTTCTTTGTTTGTTCGAGCTGAAAATGAAATGTTTTCTGATAAAAAGGTTTCTTTCTGATCCTGATTAAAAAAATCATTGAGTAATTCTTCTGACTCAGATGTTTTATTTCCCTTGAGATAGTTCCGACTTCCATTTTCTATTTTCACAACATATTCGGGTACCCAAAAATTCACCAAAGGAAATCTAAGAAGATCATCATTTTTACACTGAATTTGCTCAATTTCGTTTTTTAAATTGTAGTTCAAACAACCAAAAATGTAGTTGCCTTTGTTTTCATCTAAAAAAACTTGAAGTTTTGTTAATGCAAGTTCAGATGAATCATAAATGCACGCTTCGCTTCCAAACGTGAAAATTCCGCTATTGTTGTTACTGTTTAAGAAACAAATAGTTTTTTTCAAAAAATATTTTTTGTCAAATTTAAAATGAATTATTGAAGTCAGCGCTTAAAATTCTTGCTATTAACAAAAAATAGATGACTTTGCGAACCTTTATATTCAATACTTGTTCTTAGTTTTACGTCACTTTAAAACATCAATGAAATTATTTTTATTTTTTCTCTCTATTTTCTTCACTTTTTTAAGTTATTCTCAGACGAAATATACCTTAAGTGGCTATATAACTGATGGAAAAAATGGTGAAGTAATGGTTGGGACTAAAATCTTTATACCAAGCATAAATCAAGGTACAGTCTCTAATAATTATGGTTTTTATTCCTTGTCAGTTCCATCGGGCACTTATCAGGTTGAATTTAGATCAGGAGTTTACGCTATTGAAGTCAGAAGTCTTGACTTAACTAAAAACTTAGTTTATAATCTTGAAATTGGATCTGATGCTGTTCAAAATCTAAACGAGGTAGTTATTAACGGAAAAAAAGGCGAAAACACGAATTCTACAAAGATGGGGCAGGTAGAATTAGAGATGGATAAGATCAAAACTTTACCTGCTTTTATGGGGGAAGTTGATGTCATAAAAATTATTCAATTACTTCCTGGAGTCTCATCTGTTTCTGAGGGTGGACAAGGATTTTATGTGCGCGGTGGTGGTCCTGACCAAAATCTTGTTTTATTAGATGAAGCAGTTGTTTACAATGCAGCACATCTCTTTGGATTTTTCTCTGTTTTTAATTCCGATGCAGTAAAAAGTGTTACGCTCACAAAAGGTGGAATGCCTGCTAATTTTGGCGGTAGACTTTCTTCTGTTCTTGAAGTTAACATGAACGAAGGAAATAACAAGCAATTTAAAGTAACAGGAGGTATAGGTGCTATTTCTTCTCGTTTGACAGTTGAAGGACCAATTGTTAAAAACAAAGGTTCTTTTATAATTTCAGGTCGCAGAACGTATATTGATGTTTTAGCGAAAGCATTAATTCCAGATACATCTCCTTTTGCAGGTTCTGGTTATTTTTTTTATGATTTGAATTTAAAAATGAATTATACGCTAAGTAAAAAAGACCGAGTTTTCTTGAGTGGATATTATGGAAAAGACGTTTTTTCGTTTGCTAATAAAGAAAGTGATTTTGGTGTTCAAATGCCCTGGGGAAATGGCATCGCAGCACTCCGTTGGAATCATTTATTTAGCAGTAAATTATTTATGAATCTTACAGCTACTGCCACAGATTATAAATTTCAATTTATTTCAAATCAAGACCAATTTCGATTTGGACTAACATCTGGAGTTAGAGATATCGGATCAAAATTAGATTTCTCCTATTTTCCTAATACGAAACACAAAATAAAGTTCGGCGCAAATTATATTTTTCATACGTTTACACCATCAAGTGTCTCAGCACAATCTGATAGCGTTGTATTTGATACAGGAAGCCCACAGCAACTATTTTCTCATGAGGAAGCACTTTATTTCTTGGATGAATTTGATGTAAATGAAGCATTGAAATTTAATGTAGGATTACGCTATAGCATGTATCAGCAAGTCGGACCTTTTACTCGTTATATTAAAGGTGGAATAGGCTCACAAGACACAGCAATTAATTACTCACCGGGAAGCTTAATAAAAAATTATCAAGGTTTTGAACCACGTTTCTCTATGCGTTGGATGTTACCCGATAAAAGTTCCATAAAAGCAGGTTATGCATATAATTATCAATATGTACATTTAACATCTTTGAGTGCTGTTTCTCTACCAACAGATATTTGGTTTCCTTCTACTGATAAAGCAAAACCACAAACTGGTTGGCAAGGTTCTGTTGGATATTTCAAGAATTTTGACGATGATAAATGGGAAACTTCTGTAGAAATTTATTACAAGGGAATGAATAATTTAATAGAATATAAAGAAGGTGCTTTGCCGGGAGATAATATAAATGATAATACAGATAATCTCTTGGTTTATGGAAAAGGTTGGGCCTATGGTATCGAATTTTTTGTGAAGAGAACAGTTGGTAAATTTACCGGGTGGATTGGTTATACCTGGTCGAAAACAGAACGAAAATTCCCAGATTTAAATGAAGGAAATATCTATCCTGCAAAATATGACAGAAGGCATGATTTAAGTATCGTTGGAACTTATACTTTAAATGATCGTTGGACATTTAGTTCTGCATTTATATTCGCCACTGGAAATACATTGACATTGCCAACTTCGTGGTATGTTCAAGAACAAAACTTATTGTTGAATTATGGTGCGCGCAACTCTACACGAATGGCACCTTATCATCGCTTAGATATTTCTGCAACCTGGTATGATAAAGCTTTTAAAATGAAAACCGATGATGTGACAGGAAAACAAATACAGGTTAAAAAGAAATTTCGGCAAAATTGGGCATTTTCTGTTTACAATGTTTATAATCGAGCGAATCCATTTTTCTTGTTTGTAGATCAAGATGGAGAATTACTAGATGGAGATTTTAAGTTAGCGGTAAAACAAGTTTCGCTATTTCCAATAATACCGAGTGTGACATGGAATTTTGAATTTTAAATAAAACAAAATATGACGTCTTTTATTCAGAAAATAGCTTTTTTATCATTTCTTATTATGGGACTAAATTCTTGTTCCAAGGAAGTTAAAATTGACATACCTGGTTTTGATGAACAAATTGTAATTGATGGTTCAATTGAAACAGGAACTCCAGCAATTATTTTTTTATCAAACTCGAAGGATATTTACGCTCCAACAGACATTAATTCCTATTTAAGTGGGTTCATTTCTGGAGCAACTGTAATTGTATCTGATGGAACAATTACTGACACTTTAATGGAGATATGTACGGACAATCTACCTCTCGGCTTTGATTCATTTGCAGAAGAATTATTTGGTATTCCTATTGACTCGCTTGTTAATTTACATCTATGCGCTTATGCTTCTATAAATCTGTCGCCTCTGGAATTTGTTATAAAAGGAGAAGTTGGAAAAACCTATAGTTTAAAAGTAATTCATGAGAATAAAACATACACCTCATCAACAAAAATTCAAAATCCAAGGGTTTTAGATAATCTATTTTGGAAAGAGCAAGCTAATCTTCCAGGATATGGTTTTTCTTGGGCAAAATTAACAGATGACCCAGTTATGGGAGATGCATATCGCTGGGAAGTAAAGAAAGATGGGGAAAGCTCTTTTTCAAAACCCTTCCAACCATATTATGATGATCGTTTTGTCAATGGCTTAACTTTCGAGTTTTCAGTTGAAAATCCTATGAGTTTTAAGGATGAGACAATCGAAGATAAATACAAGGGATATTATAAATTAGGTGATACAATTGTTGTTAAATTCTCTAAACTTGGAAAAAAAGAATACCAATTTTTTGAGAAAAAATACAATCAGATTTATTCTGGTGGAAATCCTTTTGCGACTCCAACAAATATCCCTTCAAACATTGAAGGTGGAGCTCTTGGAGTTTGGGCTGGTTTTTCACCGTGGTATGATACGCTTATTTGCGTTCCTTAATTTTAATTTTGCCGAATATGTCCCGGTTTGTCTTTGGGAATATCTAAAGTCCACAAATAATTGCCAATAAAATGGCTCCCAAGATAGCCCATTCTTTTTTGAAGTTCCATTGGAAAATAAACGTGCTCTTTTGAACTTAATCCCAGAATATTACTCTGTGGAGCAATTCCATCTTGGAGACATGCGGCTGCTTTATTTTTACCGCCCAAATTAGATCCATAATGAACAATATCTTTCCATTCTGAAACTTTCACTTTCCCAGCTTTAGCGTTTTCGGGAGCAATAATATAAAAGCCACCAAAATTTATTTTTCCCCGTAATTCATTTAAAATCCCTAATGAATAAGCAAATCCCATACTATGTGCAACAATGAATAGTGTATCATTTTTTGATTGATTGGGAAGTTCATTTAAAATTTGCCTTAGATTTTTACCTGCAATCTCTCCATTTTTTTTTCGTAATGCAAATCCCTCAACATTACTATTTGTTGCGAGAAGTTCATAGCTATTTACCCTCTGTTTTGCAGCGTTATCAGAGTATTTACAACGATGTTTATTTAAATTTTTACAAGGTTTCGGATAAATAACTGAATTAGTTGAAAAATTAAGAATCGATCGGTGATTTGATGTTGCTACAGAATGATGTCCGTCGGCATACCAAATATCGTCTGCATTTAAACGAGCTTGAAAAAGTAAATCGATCTCTCTCCAAGGTCGCCAATAATTGTAACGATCAAAATTAAAAAGATGATTTTCAGAATTTGGATATTCTAAGCCTTTTTGCTTAATGTCATCCATGTTTTTTTCAAAGTCGCTACTAATTGAAACTGGACGGTAACCATTAACAAAAACTAAAATTCGCTTAATCGGATCTTGTTGAAGCAGGTGTCTGGTAATTTCTATTCCCAAATGATTAAAAATACGCTCGTAAATAATTTTACCCTGCTTGTTTTTTTTTCGTATTACAATGTAATGAGTTCCTACAACTTTTTTTATTTTCTTTCCTTGTATTTTTAAAATGTTTGAAGAACTAGAAAATTTCATTTTTGATGCAGAAATCTGATTGAAATACAAGACTTTTTCACCTTTTTGAACCAAATAATGCTTTTGCTTTTTAATGTAAATTTGACTCTGAATTTCTGTGGTTCCTTCACTGGAAAAAAGCGCGGTATTTTTTAGATTAGCTATTAATTTATTTAGAGAAAATGTATTTAAAGCTGGTATTTTACGCGATTTAAGATAACTATTTTTGAAGTAGTAATTTACTGCTAAAAAGGAGCTGTAAACGAGAAGAATTCCGATACCCCAAATGACAAGTTTTACTAGTCTAAACGACATTCTTTGTATAAATGGACTTTTAGTTATTTTTTGATTTATTTTTCTTCGAAAAAATAGGAGTAATATAAGTGTTAGGGAAATTCCTGTCAAATGCGCAATGCAAATTTGCTTTTTAAATACAGAAAATTTGGGTTTGAAAAACCAGTTTGAGATATCTAAATAACGATAAACTGTATTGGTTTTAAAAGGCCGAATTATTGCATTTAAAGGGTTTAATGAATATATACTAATTTCTTTATTTTCATTTTCTTCCCAAAAATAATATGCAACTAAGCCGTTATTTGTTCTTACAAATTCATAATCGTCATGAATTCCAAAATGGATACTATTATTCCTTAATTCAACGCATTCTTTCCAGCTTAAAAATATGCTTGAATCAATTTCTTGCCCTACAGAATCTTTCTCTGGTTTTATTCCAAATGAATTCTTTAATTGTTCTGCAATTGAAGAAGATAGGTTTCCTGATGGCGAACTAGAAACAAACATCAAGCCTTTCGTTGGAATTGAGAACCCACTGAGTACAGAATTATTAAATCCGGGAATTACAAAAACATAAAAAGCATTTGGTTCTCTATTTTTAAATGAGCTAAAATAGCTATCCCTTATTTTTTTCATCTGTTCTGTATAGCGATTTCCATCAGAAGTTGGATTTCTCCATTTTTCAATGGATTTAGAGTTGAATTCTGCAAAAACAAATGGGGTTAACTGAATTTTTGCTTTTTGGAAATAGGAGGGGATAAGATTTACTTCTGCTCGTTTTAATTTTATGCCTACTGGAATTATATAGACATTTATTTTTTTAATAGAAAAAGCCAAGGAATCAAATCGAAGGGAATCATTTTGTTGGCTTAAAAAAACTTGATTGATTAAACATATTAAAAAACACGAAATCAAGATTTTTAATTTCATAAGAAATTTTTAAGTGAGCACTACAAATGCATAAAACTCTTTTTTGCTAATAATTCATCATTTGATTCTCTGTAATCTGGATCGTCAACACAACAATCAACAGGGCAAACTGCAGCACATTGTGGTTCATCATGAAATCCAACGCACTCTGTGCATTTGTCATGCGTTATGTAATAGACATCTAAATTTACTGCTTCAAAAGCATTGTCTGCTAAAATCTCCTCGCCATTTAAAGTGGAAATTATTCCTTTTAAACTTGTGCCATCGGAATATTTCCATTCGGCTCCACCTTCATAGATTGCATTATTCGGACATTCAGGTTCGCAAGCCCCGCAATTAATACATTCATCGGTAATCATTATGGCCATATCTCTACTATTTAACTGCAAATATAAACATGCTTTGTGATTCTTTTGTTTTCTATTCATAAAAATAAGAACATTCTTATCTTTACACTGTGAAAAAAGATAGAATTATCAGTGCTTTTGCTCAACTTGGGAAAATAATGAACTGCTTGGGGCAAAACCATGCAACTAAAGATTTTGAATTGGGAATTACTCCCTCAGAATTGGAAAACCTTAATAGCTTAATCATTCGTCAAGTTCATCACAATGGTTGGTTTTCTGAAGACATGGTCCGTAAAGCATTCTGTTCCTTAGCTGCTATGTTAGAAAAAGAAAAATTGGAGGCTTGGGCAAAGAACTATAAATTCAATGAAAAACCCTTGACTGTTGCTGTTATAATGGCTGGAAATATCCCGCTAGTTGGTTTTCATGATTTTTTGTGTGTCCTCCTTTCTGGAAATAGAATCCTTTGTAAGTTGAGTTCAGAAGATAAATTGTTACTTCCTGCACTTTCTAAAATATTAATTAATTTAGATTCTGATTTTGAAGTGTATATTTCTTTTTCAGAAGGTAATATTTCAAATTTTGATGCTGTAATTGCTACTGGAAGCACAAATTCATTGGATCATTTTATTCAGTATTTTTCAAAGTGTCCACATTTATTTCGCGGAAGCCGAACTTCTTTGGCAGTAATAACAGGCAGTGAATCAGACGAGGAATTAGTCGAATTAGGCAAGGATTTATTTGACTATTATGGTCGTGGTTGTCGGAATGTTTCGCATCTTCTTCTACCGGAAAATTATAGTCTGAATCGAATTTTTGAAGCGATTGTAAGTTATGGAGAAGTAGTTAACAATAAAAAATACGGTAATAACTATGATTACTACAAATCCATTCATTTGATGAACTTGGAAAAGTTTTTAGATAATAATTTTGTATTAGTAAAAGAAAGCCAAGAATTATTTTCTCCGCTTGCAATGATTTATTATTCATTTTACAGCAATGAGAATGAAGCAAAGGATTTCATTTCTAAGCATGAGGGAAGTATTCAATGTATTGTTGGTTCTGATTTTACGCCTTTTGGCAAATCACAAGCGCCTGGCTTAGCAGATTACGCGGATACTATTGATACGATGACTTGGCTTGAGAATTTGTAAGATTAATCAAGATTCACAATCTATTTTTACTTCTCTGTAATTTAGATTAGATCACAAAAGTTAAATTATGGGCTCAGCGAAGTTAAATAATGATTGTTTGGATATATTTTATTTTTTTTAAGTCTTTTTTAACTCAAACTCATAAAAAAACCCAGTAAAGTTAAACTATACTGGTTTAATTTTGTGGGGGTTGACGGGTTCGAACCGCCGACCCTCTGCTTGTAAGGCAGATGCTCTGAACCAGCTGAGCTAAACCCCCATAGCTAAATTAGCGTTTGCAAATATAGTATTTTTTTTAATGTATCTTTTAAAAACTAAAAAATTATTGCGCTGTTTTCAGTTCTTCAATTTTATTTAAAACATCGTCTAATCCTTCTTTAAATTTTTCAAAATCTTCTTTGTATAGGAAAATCTTGTGTTTCTCGAAGCTTCCCTCACCATCCTCACTGAATATTTTCTTGCTTTCCGTTAGAGTGATATACAAATCATTTCCCTTGGTAGCTTTGATGTCAAAAAAATAGGTTCTTTTTCCTGCTCTAACTGCTTTTGAATAAATTTCATTTTGTTCACTGCTCATACAATCGTATTTTTCTTAATTCAAATATGCTATTTTTTTATCAGTTAGACAAATAAAAAAAAACATGAAACAAAATTAATCGTATTTCGTATGTTAAATGTTAACAAAAATAAACTCAAGGGCTTGAAATTCAGATTGTTTTTTCTTTTTTTTATAATTATAATGAGTTCTTGCTCATCTATTTCGGATAGAGAGCATGTTGGAATTGATTTAAAAGAGATTAAGAAAAAAGGTAAATTGACTATTCTTGTAGAAAATTCATCACTCTCTTTCTTTGAATACCGTGGAAAAAAACTTGGTTTTGAATTCGAGATATTAGATGCATTTGCCAAGTCTATAAATCTTCCTTTAGAATTAAAAGTAGTATCGAATTCAAAAGATTTTTTTACTTTGTTAAACGATGGGGAGGGGGATATTTTAGCTGCTAATTTAGCTGTTTCTTTGGAGAACAAAAAAACAATAAATTATTCTGAACCATTTTATTTTACAGAACAGGTTTTGGTTCAACAACAAAGTCAAAATTTAATCAAAGAACCTCTTGATCTAATTGAAAAAACTATATATGTCCGAAAAAATTCGTGTTTTCAAAAGAGATTAACAAGTATACAAGAAGAAATTGGATCAAAAATAGCTGTAAAAACATTTGATAATGATCCTATTACAGAAGACTTAATTGAAAAAGTAGCAAATGGTGAAATAAATTATACACTTGCTCATGAAAATTTAGCTCGAATTAGCAAGGAATTGCATCCAAATTTAAACATTCAAACAAAAATTTCATTCAAACAAAAAATTGCTTTTGCTCTGCGTTTAAAAAGCCCTAAACTCAAAAAATCTTTGGATTTGTTTTTGGAAAAATATTGTAAATCAAAGGAATTTTTAGAACTAAAGAAAAAGTATTTTGATTATTTAAGCTCTCAAGTTGCTGTTGAATATACTGCTACTAAAGGAAAATTATCGCCATTTGATGACTTATTTAAAGCTGCGGCAAATAAGTATGCTTGGGATTGGAAAATTTTAGTAGCAATTTCACATAAAGAATCACGATTTAATCCAAATGCCAGAGGTTTAGGTGGTGCTTTTGGTCTAATGCAATTTATGCCATTAACGGGTCAGATTTATGGTGTTGGACCTAATTCTAATCCTCAAGAACAAATAGAAGCAGCAATGAAAATGTTGGATAGAACCTATCGTTCATGGTCATCTGTACCTGATCCAGAACAAAGAATGAAGTTTACCTTGGGTTCATACAATGCCGGACGCTGTCACATAGAAGACGCACAGAAATTAGCAAGGGATAATGGCTTGAATGCTAATCTTTGGGATGAAAATGTAGAATTAATGGTAAAGAAATTATCAGATCCAGAATTTTATAATTTCTCTAATCTAAGATGCGGCGCATACCGTGGAGGTGCAGTTTCGTATGTTAGATCAATTTACTCCAATTACCAAGCGTGGCAGTGAACGATAAAAAATTTATCATTGTTCAAGGTCCAACTGCATCTGGAAAAACAGCACTTTCTATTGCTTTAGCAAAGCATTTCCATACAGAAGTTATTTCCGGAGATTCTAGGCAGTTTTATAAGGAAATGATTATTGGAACTGCACGTCCAAGTAGTAAGGAACTAAAAACAGTTAAGCATCATTTAATTTCAAGTCATTCTGTTTTAGATGAATTTAATACTTCAGATTTTTCTAGAGAAGCAAGACTACTTTGTGCTAATTTGTTTGAAGATAAAGATCATGTAATTTTAGTTGGGGGTTCCGGAATGTACATCGATGCGCTGACTTTTGGCTTGGATGAAATTAAAGCTGATGAATCAATACGACAAGCTCTAAATCAAATCTATGAAAATCAAGGTTTAGATATTTTGGTGAATGAATTACATGAAAAAGACCCCGAATTTTGTCTTTCTGCCGATTTAAAAAATCCTGTTCGCGTAATTCGCGCTTTAGAGGTTATAAGAATGACAAATCAACCCTATTCTATTCAAAGAAAAGGTTTTAAGAATGATTTGCCATATGATATTGTTCGTTTTAGTATTGCATGGAAAAGAGAGGATTTATATAATAGGATTAATCTTCGGGTTGATGAAATGCTAGCTAATGGTTTAGTTGAGGAAGTGAAAGGTTTACAAGAATTTCAAAGTCTTAGTCCTCTCAAAACATTAGGTTATTCTGAGATTTTTGATGTCATAAATAATAAGTGCTCACTTGATACAGCAATTGAAAAAATCAAGCAGCATTCTAGAAACTATGCAAAGCGACAGATGACTTGGCTTAGACGTTATTCTGATGTCCATTATTTAGACCCATATTCAAAGGATACGTTGATATCTCAGGCAATTGGAAAAATGACTGATTAAATTCTTTTTTTTAACTTGTTTTTTTTGTCTATATATTTGTAAGGTTAAAGAATTGTTAAAATCACTTATTGTTTAACATTTTTCTAAAATTCAAAGTAATTTAACACATTATTATAATTTTTTTCCAATGAAAAATCTATTTATTATTTTATTTATTCTTTTTTTATTTCAAGGATTTAGCCAAAAAATAAGCATAAAAGTCTTGAATGAAAAAGACACTACTGTTCATCTTATTCGCTATTATGGCGAAAAACTATACTATGCAGATACCGCTGAAATGAAAAACGGACAAGTTGTATTTGATGGTGTAAAACAAAAACCAGGTATTTTTGGCTTGTTCCTTTCCGGACAAAGGTACTTTGAGTTTATTTACAACAATGAGGATGTTATTTTAGAAACGAGCTCACCTGATTTTATTCCAAATATGAAGGTTAAAAAATCTAATGAAAATTCATTATTTATTCCTTATGTCAATTTTATTCAGACTCAAAGAGCTGAGCTAACTAAATTAACGGAGAAGAAAAGTCTTTTAGGAAAAGAAAATCCTGAATTTAAAAATTTATCTGATCAAATCGATAAAATGAATAAGGAAGTAGAAGATTATCAGTTAAATTTAATTGCCGAAAATCCATCAAAATTAGTTGGTAAAATTGTAAAAATGTCACTTGAAATAACTATCCCAGAATCACCTAAGGATGAAGCAGGTATAGTTTTAGATTCTAATTTTCGTTTTAAACATTACCGCAAGCATTTTTGGGATAATGTAGATTTAAATGAAGATGCATTGGTAAACAATCCAGTTTTTCATAATAAACTGGAATTCTATTTTGGAAAAAACATGTGCATACCACACTGCGATTCTGTTTTGTATTATGCCTTTGATTTTTGTGATCGCTTACCGCAAAATTCAAAAATGTTTGAGTACTCAGTTGGTTGGATAGCATCAACATTCGGAAAAAGTGAGATTATGGGTATGGATAAAGTTTATTTGAATATGTTAGATCGTTACTATTGCACAAAAAATGCAGCAGGTAAATCGCCAGCATTTTGGGTTGCTGAAGATAAATTTAAGGACTTGTGCGACAACCTAAAAAATAAATTAAATCTTGTAATTGGTGCTCGACCACCAAACTTAATATTGAGAGATACAACTGATACAAAGTGGTTTGATTTCTATAGCTTAAAATCAGATTATACAATCGTGTATTTTTGGGACCCAGAATGTGGACATTGTAAAAAAACAACACCCAAATTAGAGACACTTTATCAAGAAAAATTTAAGTCTAGAAACGTAGAAATTTTTGCAATTGGTAAGGCTATTGGCAAAGATTTTGAAGGTTGGAAAAAATTTATTCGTGAAAATAATATGTCTTTTATTAATGTAGCAGTTACAGATAAACTTTATGAGCAAGCAAAAGCAGATCCCAATAGTTTAGTTCCAGTTTATCCAGGCGAAAAAGGAAAACCTACAACTTTAGAATCATTAAATTACCAAACTATATATGATATTTTTTCAATGCCCAAGGTTTATATTCTAGATAAGGATAAAAAAATTATCGCTAAACATATTTCTATTTCACAAATGGAAGATATGTTAGATCGCCTTCAAGGATTTAAGGATGCCCCTAAGCTTTTTCCTCCTGATCCAGAAGAGGACGAACAGATGCAAAAGAAAGAGTAACTTTACTGCATGATTCAAAAATTAAAGACTGCACTAAATCAGAGCAACAAATTTCTTATTACTACTCATAAGTCGCCAGATGGTGATGCAATTGGAAGTTCTGTTGCTTGGTATAATTTTTTAATAGCACAAGGAAAAGAAGCACTTATTCTTCTGCCTGATGAACCCGCTGATTTCTTGCTACCTTTTCTTGAAGATGTAGATTACTTAATCTATGAAAAAGACGCAGAGCGAATTGATGCTTCTTTACCACATTTTGATTTAGTTTTCTGTTTGGATTATAATTCTCCAAGTAGAGTTGGAAAAAATATGGAACTCATGTTGGGAAATGTGAAATGTTCTAAAGTAATGATTGATCACCATCAAAATCCTGTTGAATTTTGTGAAATTACAATCTCGCGTCCAGAAATTTGTTCTACTGCTCAACTTATTTATGAATGTATTGAGGAATTGGGAGCAAAAGATTTTCTAAATAAAAGTTGCTGCGAAGCAATTTATTTAGGGATTTTAACTGATACTGGATCATTTCGTTATCCTTCAGTTACAGCAAAAACACATCTTATTTTAGCCCATCTTATAGAAATGGGAGTAGAGCATTTTAAAATTCATGAGAAAATTTTTGATGTGAATACATTAGATAAAATTCAATTGAGGGCGTATGCAATAGCAAATAAATTTGAAAAAATACCGGGATTACCAATAGGGTTAATCTCTTTATCCTCTGATGAACTTCAGCAATTTAATTATCAAAAAGGTGATACTGAAGGCCTTGTAAATGTTATCTTATCAATTGAGGGAATTTCAATCGCATTATTTTTGATGGAAGCACAAGATGGGATAAAGATGTCATTTCGCTCAAAAGGGACTTATTTTGTTAATGATTTTGCAGAGAAAAACTTTTCTGGAGGTGGACACAAATATGCTGCAGGCGGATTTAGCTCAGAATCATTAAATGTAACAATCTCTCGTTTTAAATCGTTATTAAATGAATTAATACCATGATTAGAAGATTTTCATATTATTTATTTGTTTTACTAATTGTTTTATCATGTAGACAAGAGAAAAAACCTATCGTTGAAGAAAAAAGTAAGTGGAGTAAGGGTCATTCGGTTAATTTTAATCAAGAACTCGTGATCCGAGAGCAAATGCAGATTAAACTTTTTTTAGATCATCAGAAATCTTTAAAAATGAAATTGACCAATTCTGGACTGAGATATATGATTTATAAAAATGGCGTAGGTAAAGAATTAGCAAAAAATGGTCAGCTAGCTACAATAAAAATTAAAATGTCATTACTAGATGGAACAATTTGTTACGAGACAATTGATAATGACTATGAGTATTTTGGAATTGAAAAAAGTGAAAAGGAATTTGGTATTCATGAGCTTGTTAAATACATGAAAGTTGGAGACAGAGCAAAGGCAATTCTACCAAGTCACTTAGCACATGGATTGTTAGGCGATCGCCAGAATATACCACCTCAGTCGATTTTGTATTTAGATGTTGAATTAATCGATTTAAAAAAATGAAATATATTCTAATTGCATTAACTACATTATTTATAGCTCTTGCCTTTTTATTTTTTAATTCTAACAATACTTCTCGCAAAAAGAGGAAGAATTTAAAAACTTCTATAAATAAGCCAAAAAATGTTGTTAAGGATACTTCCTTTAATATGAATGATGGCAAAGAAAATTTAAAAAGTTTTGAAAAAGGCAAAATTGAGAACACAAAATTTTTAGACAATGGTGTTGTTATCAAATGGATAGTAAACGGTGAAGGAAGAAAAATAAAAAAAGGGGAAATGGTTCTTTTAGAATACCGTTTAGCCCTTCCAGATGGTAAAATTATAGATGGGAATAATAAATTAAATCTTCCATTTATTCCTTTTGTTTTGGGATATAACATGCAAACTCCGGGTTGGGATAGCGCAATTAGGGAGCTTTCTATCGGTGATTTTGCTAAAATTGAAATTCCAGCTGAATTGGCTTATGGTTCAAAAGGAATCAAAGATATAATACCTCCTAATTCAGTGAACTGGCTTTATGTTAAAGTTCATTCTTTTGTTTCTCCTGGTATAAATGAAGATGGCGTTACTTCTTGGAAATTGAGAGAAGGAACAGAAAAAATTAGTGAAAAATTAAAAAAAGAACTTTCATTTCACGCAATTGTATCTACTGAGTCTAAAGGTTCTGTAATGAATACATATCTTTCAAATTTTCCGATTAAATTTACAAGTGGTTCTAAAAACATAGTCCCAGGATTGCGTAAATTATTGAAAAATGCAAATAAAGGTGATAAATATTATATTATTTTAGACAGTAAACAGGCTTATGGATCAAAAGGATATTCTACATTAATTAAAGCGAATGAGTCTGTATTTTTCAATATTGAAGTTATTGATGCGAAGCTCAAATAAATCGTTTTCACTATCTTTGGTATCTTTTAAAAGAAAAAAATCTTGAAAACAGCTCTTGCTTTATTAGTACTTTTTATTTCCTTCTTTTCTTTTTTTACAGAAGCACAAAGGGTTATAGATACAGTTGATACGCCATATGGAAAAATGCTGTTGTATTCAAATAAAACGTGGGCATTTTATAATAAACCGGTATTTGATGGCATTATGAATCCGAGAATTCATAAAATAATGACCAATAATCAGGATATTCCATATACACAATTTTGGAATAATGAAGTTTGTTTCTTGACTAAGAATAACGATTTAAGTAAGTTGAAAGATACTATTTGGTTAAATTTAAATAATGAGTCCAATGTGGATTTTAAAGTGCCTGTTCCTGGTGCAGTAACCTCTCCTTATGGTTTTAGGAAAGGGCGAAATCACAATGGTGTTGACATGAGTTTAAAAACTGGAGATACAATTTATGCTGTTTGGTCAGGTAAAATTCGCTATGCAAAATACAATGATGGTGGCTTTGGTAATTTAGTAATTATTCGTCACCACAATGGATTGGAAACTTTATCTGCTCATTTAAGCAAATTTTTAGTGTTCCCTGATCAAGATGTTGTTGCTGGTGAACCAATTGGACTTGGAGGAAGTACTGGCCGTTCTTCTGGACCTCATTTACATTTTGAAATTCGCTTTTATGAAGCTCCTATTAATCCTGAATTTTTGATTGATTTTGAAAGTAAAAAATTAAGACAACAGAATCTTTTTGTTCATAAATCACTTTTTTTACCGGGTCTTAAACCAACTGAATCTTTTGATGATTCATATTTAACAGAACTTCCTCAAGCAAATGATAGTCTTTCAATAGAACTGCCCATAATTAAACCTCCAGTTATCATACAAAAACCAAAAATCAAGTATTACAGAGTAAAATCAGGAGATACCTTGACAGAAATTGCAAATAGAAACAATACAACTGTCTCGAAATTATGTCAGTTAAATGGAATTAAGCCAACATCAATAATTCAATTAGGGAAAAGTTTACGAATTAAATAATTTATGAAGAATACATTTAGCTTTTATATTTTTTTATTGCTTTTTACTCTTTTTTCCTGCTCCGACTATCGAAAAATAGTCAAAGGGGATGATTATCAATTAAAATTCGAACTTTCAAATAACTTATATGATAAATCCGAATTTGATCGGTGTATTATTCTTTTTGAGCAGGTTTATCAACATTCTCCTAAATCACCTGAGGGTGAGTTATCCTATTTCCGCTTAGCTAATAGTTATTTTAAAAATGAAGATTACAACATGGCAGGTTATTATTTTAATAATTTTGTCGAACGTTTTCCTTACAGTAAAAAAATAGAGGACGCATCGTTTCTTGTAGCTTTGTGTAGTGTTAATAATTCACCAAAGTATGGTCTTGACCAAAGCGAGACTATGTTAGCAATAAATAACGTCCAACAATTTGTAGATATTTTCCCTCAATCTGTATTGGTTGATTCTTGCAATAAAATAATTGATAGACTGAAATTTAAATTAGAATTAAAGGATTTTGATGCAGTGAAATTATATTCTAAAACTGAAAATTACAAAGCTGCAGTTACATCTTGTGAGATTTTTATGGATAAATATATTAATTCAAGATTTACAGAAGAAGTTAATTTTCTCTATGTAAAAAATTCTGTTTTTCTTGCCAAGAACAGTATTGAAAACAAAAAAGAGGAGCGAATAGAGCAATCTAAAGAAAGATTCCTTAACTTTGTAAAAAATTATGAGAAATCAATTTACTTTAAGGAATTGAATTCATTAATAAATAGCTTTTCTGTAAAACAAAACTAATACCAAAGAAATAACATGTCGACGATTTCAAAACCAACAGCAGCTGAAAAATCTATAATTACAAGAGATACAATTCTTTTGGAAGAGAAAACAGGTAATATTTACCAATCTTTAGTTGCTATCTCTAAACGCGCAAATCAAATTAGTGCAACTGTGAAAGAGGAGCTAACTCAAAAATTACAGGAATTTGCAACTACAACTGATAATTTGGAAGAGATTTTTGAAAATAGAGAGCAAATCGAAATTTCAAAACATTACGAAAAAATGGCTAAGCCAACAGCAATAGCTACACAGGAGCTTTTAGATGATAAAATCTACATGCGAAATCCAGAATTAGAGGATTAATGTACGGAAAGCGCATCCTTCTCGGTATTTCAGGAGGTATTGCAGCTTATAAAATTGCTTACCTCATTCGTTTATTGAAAAACCTAGGTGCAGAAGTCAAATGTGTTATGACTCCTTCTGCTTCTGATTTTATTAGCCCTCTTGTTGTTTCAACATTATCGCAAAATCCTGTTGCCATAGAATTTTGGAATAAAGAATCAGGTCTTTGGACAAACCACGTTGAATTAGCACTTTGGGCGGATTTATACATAATTGCACCTGCAACAGCTAATACAATCGCGAAAATGGCAAGCGGCATCTGCGATAATCTTTTATTGGCTTGCTATTACTCATCAAAGTCTAAAACAATTATCGCTCCAGCAATGGATTTAGACATGTACCAACATCCAACATTTAAGAGGAATTTAATGCAATTAATAAGTGATAATGTTCTTGTAATCCCTGCTACAAATGGAAGTTTAGCAAGTGGATTGGAGGGAGAAGGAAGAATGGAGGAACCAGAAAATATTTTGCGTTTTATTCAAATTAATTTTCCTTTTAGCGCTATAGAGTTAAGCAGCAAAAAAAAGATTCTTATTACTGCAGGTCCAAGCTATGAAGCTATTGACCCAGTTCGGTTTATTGGAAATCATTCAAGTGGAAAAATGGGCTTTGCATTAGCTGAAATTTGCCTCGCAAAGGCGTGGGAGGTGACTTTGATTTGCGGTCCAACTAATTTGGACTTAGTTCATCCTAATTTAAATATAATTCCTGTTTTTTCAGCTGAGGACATGCTTTTAGTAGTTCAAGAAAACTGGAAAAATACCGATATTGGAATATTTTCTGCTGCAGTTTCAGATTATCGTCCTGAGAAGATTGAGTCCCAAAAAATAAAAAAAACTGAAAAAACCATAAATCTACAACTCCTTAAAAATCCAGACATTATTTCTTGGGCTTCCGAAAATCGAGGAGCTAAACAATTTGTTGTTGGATTTGCATTGGAAACAAATAATGCTCTTGAATTTGCGTTAAATAAACTGGAATCAAAAAAAATGGATATGATTGTTTTAAATTCAATGGAGGATAAAGAAGCTGGATTTAAAAAAGAAACAAATAAAATTACTATCTTAGATAAAAACAAGGGGAAATATATTTTTCCGGCAAAAAGTAAAAGAGAAGTGGCAAACGATATAATTGATACAATTTTAAAATTGATATGATGCTAAAAAAAGTTTTGATAGTTGTTTTATTGATTTTTTGCTCCCACGGTTTTTCGCAAGAATTAAATTGTCAGGTCTCTGTAATTGTAGATGCAAGGGTTGAGGTTAGTTCAGTGGAAAAAGAAGTAATTGAGCAAATGAAGCAAAGCGTTACTGATTTAATGAATACTACTTCTTGGACGAAAGATAAATTTGAGCCGGAAGAGCGAATTAATTGTGTGCTTCAAATTCAAATAAAAACAATTCCAAGTCTTGGGAATTATACTGGCTATATTCAAGTTCAATCTACGCGACCTGCTTTTAATTCCAATTACAACTCAGTACTGTTTAATTTTCAAGATGATAATTTAATTTTTTCGTATTCTAGAAATACTCCTTTGTTATTTTCTGCAAATCAATACAGGGATAATTTATCTTCAATTTTAGCATTTTATGCTTATTTCATTATTGGAATGGACTACGATTCTTATTCATTAAAAGGTGGAAGTCAGTATTTTGTTGAAGCCCAGCAAGTTGTAACGAATGCTCAGGCATCAAATACTATGGGATGGAGATCTGCTGAGCCAGGAAAGAAAAATCGATTTTGGTTAGTAGATAATATGATGCAACAGTTTTATGACCCTCTAAGAGAATGTAATTATTTGTACCATCGACAAGGAATTGATCATTTATATGACAAGAAAGTTGAAGCTAAGAAACAAATGTTTGAAGCTTTAAATAAATTATCTCCTATAGTTCTAACACGACCAAATAATGTGAGTATTTTGAATTTTTTAAGTAGTAAAATATCAGAGTTTAAAAATGTTATGTCCGATTCAGAAATGAAGGATAAAACGGAGTTTGTGAATTTACTTAAGAAATTAGATTCTTCAAATGCTACCCGCTACTCTACAATTTTAGATTAAAATGCTTCAACTACTTCGCATATCTAATTTTGCATTGATAGATGAAGTTCAAATCAATTTTAATGAAGCTTATACTGTAATCACTGGTGAAACAGGTTCTGGAAAATCCATACTTTTAAATGCTTTAAATCTTATTTTAGGAGAACGTGCAGATTTTTCAGTTATTGGAACAAAAAATTCTAAAGCTTCTGTCGAGGCTGAGTTTAAGATTTCTGAAAAGTTTAGATTTTTTTTTGAGGAGCATGATTTAGATTTTGAGAAACACTTAATTGTTCGCCGTGAAATTAATAAGGAAGGGAAATCGCGTTGTTTTATAAATGATACTCCTGTTCAGTTGTCTGTGCTGCGAAACTTGACAGTACTTCTGATTCAAATTCATTCGCAATACAATACTTTAGAGTTAAAATCAAAGTCGTATCAACTTGAATTAATAGATATTCTTGCGGGCTTAGAAAAAGAGCGTACAGCTTTCTCTGCGGATTTCAAAGAACTTTCAAATTTAAATCGTTTACTTGCTAAAAAGCAGGAAGAACTTAGTAATATATTACAAGCACAGGATTACAACTTATTTGTTTTAAGTGAATTAAAGTCCTTGCGCTTGGATGCTATTGATTATTCATTTATTGAAAGTGAATTATCGCGTATGGAAAATTCCGAAAACCTAAAAGCTGTCTTTTTACAATTAATTTCCCTGACAGACGAAAATGGAATTTTTGAGCAACTACAAACTATAAAAGGTAGTATTGATAAAAATATCTATCTGGATACAAATCTTAATGCAATTAAAAGTCGCTTGGATGTTGTTTTACTTGAGTTAAAAGATCTTTCGAACGATTCCTTACGTCATTTCGATAATGCACATGCTGACCCAAAGCAATTAGTGGAATTAACAACTTCCTTAGACGCCTTCAATTCAGCTCTCAGTAAGCACAGAGTTCAAGATCAGGAACAATTAAAATTATTTGAAGAAGATTTACGTACGAAAGTAGAAAGGGTAGCTGCTTTAAATACCGAGGTAGAACAACAAACGAAGGAAGTTACTCAGTTGGAAAAACTTTTACGAGAAAAAGCAACAATTTTACATGAAAAAAGAACGAAAGCAGAAGGGACTATCCTTTCAGATCTCCAAGGAATTTTATTGGATTTAAAACTTCCACACACGAAATTAGATTTTAATCTTAGTTTGAATACTGAATTAAATTCATTTGGTTTAACAAATTCTTCTTTTTTATTTTCTGCAAATTTTGGGATTGATCCCATACCAATAGAAAAAGCTGCGAGTGGGGGAGAGCTTTCTCGTTTGATGTTGGCACTTCAAAAGTTAGTTTCTGAAAAGCGTGCCTTGCCAACCATTTTATTTGATGAGATAGATACAGGAGTTTCTGGCGAAGTGGCACAAAAAATTGGGGTTTTATTGAAGCAAATGGGATCTAAAGTTCAACTTATAGCAATTTCTCACCTTCCTCAAGTTGCAGCAAAAGCGGAACATCACTTGCTTGTGAGCAAAGAACTTGAAAATAAGCAAATGAAGACGAATGTCGAATATTTGTATGAGCAAGATCGAATTAATGAAATTGCACGTTTGATGAGTGGCGAAAAAATTACGGATGCTGCAAAGTTAAATGCCCAAAATTTAATTTTTAATTGATGAAAGATTCCTTTCGCTTATCAATTGATGTAATTGAAAGTCAAACTAAAATAAATTTTGGCGATTCTATTCTCTTTCTAGGAAGTTGTTTTTCTGAGGAAATTGGAAATCAGGCAATTTTATCGGGTTTGGATGCAACTAGCAATGTCTTTGGTACGATCTTTCACCCAAGACCTCTTGGTCAATTACTTTTGGATGCTATTCATTCTGAAAAGGAGGTTGAATTTGTAAAAAGTGACGACTTATTCTTTCATTGGGGCAGTTCAGGAAAAATTTATGCTTTGAATCAGATTGAACTAAAGAAGCGGATAATTCAAGAACGTGAAGCCTTGAAGGATAAATTAGGAAAAGCAAAATTTCTTTTTATAACCTTTGGTTCGGCCTTCGCTTATCGCCATTTAGAAAGTGATAAACTTGTAGCAAATTGTCACAAACAAGCTGGTAATAGTTTCCAAAAAGAACTTTCCAATTATAAGGATTTAGTTGACTTTTGGCAAGGGATAATAAGAGATTTAATAAATTTTAATTCCAATCTACAAATTGTATTTACTGTAAGTCCAGTTAGGCATTTGAAAGATGGATATGTGGAAAATAATCGTAGTAAAGCATGTTTGATTCAAGTAATTGCTGAATTGACAAAAAATCAAAATTGTTCTTATTTTCCTGCGTATGAATTGATGATGGATGATTTGAGGGATTATCGGTTTTATAAAAAAGACCTTATTCATCCAAACGAATTAGCGATTGACTATGTTTGGAACTTTTTTTGTAAAACGTATCTGTCGAAAGAAATCGTTGATGTCTGTGAGCAAGTTAAACAGTTAAAAGTTGGAAGAAATCATGTACCGCTTTATCCTGAGAGTAATAAAGTGCTCGAAAATAAGATTATCATGGATCATAAAGAGAAAAAACTTTCTTCAAATCACCCAACTATTAAATGGTGATCGTCCATTCAGTTTTAAAATCAGCTAAAAATCGCAGCATAATTTCATGTCTTTTTTGTGCAATTTCTCTAGCGGTATTAGTTTCCATTCGGTCTTTTAGCAAAAGTAGTTTCTCGTAAAAATGATTCACAGTATGACTTTTTGACTTAGCATATTCTTCTTTTGATGCGTGCATTATTGGAGGAATATCAGGATTAAAAAGAGGTCGAGATTTACTTCCTCCATATGCAAAAGCTCGAGCAATACCAATTGCACCAATTGCATCTAAGCGATCTGCATCCCTCACAATTTGTCCTTCTAAGCTTGTTTCTTGGTCACTTACGTCACCTCCTTTAAAGGAAATGATATTGATTAAGCTTGCTACTTTTTCTGCCAGTTCTTGATTAGCACCTTCTGAAATTAAAAGATCAAAAGCTTTAGTAGCTCCTATTTCAAAATTATAATTGTTGTATTTATGATCTGCAATATCATGCAAAAGCGCAGTTAAAGAAATTAATTCAAAGTCGCCTCCTTCTTTTGACTGAATGTATTGCGCCATTTTTAAGACACGCTCAATGTGGAACCAATCGTGGCTCCCTTCCATTGTTTCAAATTGCTCTTGAATGTGTTTTTGAACTTTTTCTATTAGCTTTTTCACCAAAACTAAAGCTTTACTATACGCTTAGTAATTATTTGATTTTCAATATTTAATGAAATAAAATAAAAACCGCTTTTATAATTTCTCAGATCAATAGTTTGCTCTTCAATAGTAGTTATAAGTCGCCCTTCAAAATCAAATAGTGTAATTGATTTTATAGGTTTTTCAGTTAAAATAGTACAAAAATCATTAGTTGGATTTGGGTACATTTTTACAGATATTGAATTTAGTTCACTATTCCCAACTGGATCTTCAATTCGAGCTTGAATAGAATCTAAATAAAGAATGTAGCCATCAAATGTTGTATTTACAAAAGCAACATAGATAGTTTGGCTGTTGTATCCATTTTCACTAAGATTTACCTCTCTTTCTGTCCACTCAAAATTTTCTTGTTCAATATCTCCAATAGTGTCAGTAAAACTACTAATTTGATTATCAGTTGAAGAAACTAAGACCATGTAATTGTCTGGAAAAGATGGGTCGTGTGATTTTGCTTTCCATGAAATAAAATTTCCAAACGAAGAAAGAGTAAGTGCAGGCGTAATTAGCCAACGACTTGCGGTATCTTCAAGTGAAAAATAAGATGTTGCCGCAGCGACTTTATTTGTTGAATCTTCAGGGTCAACTATTCCAATCCATGCACTTGTAAAATTTGCAACTTGACTGTTTGGACTATTAAAATCATTATCAACTATTGAATAATTTGTTGGAATTCCAAGTTGGAAGTCAGTATCTAAAATGTAAGATTGTGCGAATATTTCAACAAATAAAAAAAATAGGCAACAAGTAAATATTAATTTCATAGCTCAAATTTACGATTAATCGACCAAAGTGATAAGGATGTCTTTAAATTCTTGGTAAAATTCGTCAAATTCACTTAGGCGAAGTTTAAAAAATTTATGAATTTCCTTCCAGTCTTCATCCTTATAAAAGTTAAATCCTTCTAGTTCCCAAGAAATTCTTGAAATCTCTAGTCCTTCTTCTGTAAAAAAGCGTTCTGTCCATTGTGTTGGATACTTCATTTTTGCTTCCATCACTTTCTTTAGTTCACCTAATTGCTCCCAAAATATAGCTTTAATAGCTGGATCTTTAAATTGAATGTCGTAACATAAAGCTGTAAGTTTTCCATCACAAATTAAGCGGATGTAGGTATTTTTAACTTGTGTGGGATAATTTATCCAGTTAATGCGTTTTCCAGAGCTAGACATTCTTCGGCGCATAACTTCTTTAAATCCAGTCCAAAAAAGTTCGTTGCGTTCTTTTTTATCTGCTTTGGGTAGCATGTCTTATTTATTGCCTTTTGCGTAGTCTGCAAGAAATTGCTGTAAGCCTAAATCAGTAAGAGGATGCTTTGCCAGTGCTTTTATAGCACTCAATGGGCCAGTCATAACATCTGCTCCAATTTCTGCGCAATTTATAATGTGCATTGGGTGGCGAACAGATGCAGCAAGAATTTCGGTATCGAAAGCATAATTATCGTAAATCAAACGAATTTGAGCTATCAGCGAAATTCCATCTGTTGAAACATCATCTAAGCGACCAAGAAATGGAGAAATATAAGTTGCACCTGCTTTTGCCGCCAATAATGCTTGTCCAGCAGAAAAAACCAAGGTGCAGTTAGTACGGATATTTTTAGCAGAAAAATATTTAATCGCTTTGATTCCCTCTAAAATCATTGGTATTTTCACCACGATATTTTTGTGTAAAGCTGCTAATTGTTCTCCTTCACGAATCATTCCGTCAAAATCAGTAGCGATTACTTCAGCGCTCACAGGTCCATCAACAATCTCACAAATAGCAAGGTAATGATTTAGGATATTTTGTGCTCCTGTAATCCCTTCTTTTGCCATCAATGAAGGATTTGTTGTCACGCCATCGAGGATTCCAAGATCATTAGCTTCCTTAATCTCCTTTAAATTTGCAGTATCTATAAAAAATCTCATAGTCTATTTATTTCTATTTTTTAACATTTCTTGTTGTTTTCTCTGCATTTCCTCTAATTTTTCTTGGAAACGAGATTTCTTTTTTTCTTTAACACCGCTGGCATTTTGAGTTTTTCTATTTACCATTTTGATGCGTAATTTATCTTCATCAACAAAAAACTTCTTAATCACCAACATCATTAGGATAGAAATTAAAGTAGAAATAAAATAATAGTAGCTTAATCCCGCAGAGTAATTGTTAAAAAAGAAAATCATCATTATGGGAAAGATGTACATTATGACCTTCATATTTGGCATACCTGGTTGCGTTGGCTGTTGCATATTCCCGCTATTCATAACAGTATATATTAAAGTTACTGCAGCCATTAATAAGGTAAATAAACTTACGTGATCTCCGTAGGGCCAAATATTGAATCCAAATTCAAAAATAGAGTCATAGGAAGATAAATCTTCTGCCCATAAAAAAGGGCGTTGTCGCAATTCGAAAGCTGCAGGAAAAAAGCGGAAAACTGCAAGTAAAATTGGCATTTGAATTAACATTGGAATACATCCTGCTAGTGGACTTGCGCCAGATTCTTTGTACAAAGTCATCATTTCCATCTGTTTTTTCATAGCATCATCCTTTTTCGGATATTTTGCATTTAATTCATCTACTTCAGGTTTTAGAATCTTCATTTTTACTGAGCTTACAAACATCTTCCATTGAATCGGCATTAGAATTAATTTAAGTACCAGTGTTAAAATAAGAATTGCAATCCCCATTCCAATTTTTGTGTTTACCAATAAGGTAAAAATAGGTTGAACGGCATATAAATTTATCCATCTAAAAAGCCCCCAGCCAAAGTTTAAAATTTCATCGTAATCAGATTTATACGAGTTTAATATTTGGTAGTCATTTGGTCCAAAATACCATGAGAAAGACGCTTTATCACCTTTAAAATTTAGATCAAGTGTAGAATTATAATCCTTTAAATGCGACCAATTTTTTTCACTCCCTTCTTTGTAGGTTTTGACACCCATTTTTGAGCCAATTTTTTCAAAACCTTCTTTGGGTTGAAGAATTGATGAGAAATAGCTTTGTTTATAAGCAACCCACTCTAGTGCATCCTCAGCCTCTAGATAATCGTCAGCAGTTTCACTAAGATAGGAGAATCCCTCATTTTTTTGATTGTAGCAGATTGTTGAAACTCTTCTTTGTTCAGTAAACAAGCGTTCTGTTTTTCGAAATGCTGTTTTCCAATTTAACAGCATATTTTCTTTACTGATATTTTCTAATCCCTTGGCTTGAATTGTATAATCTAAGTCAAATTTATTTGCTTTTAACTGATAGGTTTGAATAATTTTTCCACCATCAATTCCCATTTCAAAGACAATTTTGTTGTCAGTTTGCTGTGAAACATCAAATAGATAATTCTTTGTATAGATCTTTTGGTTTTTAAAAGGGAATACAAGTTGGTTATGCGCATCACCATCTCTAAAAAGACAAATTGGCTTGTCTTTCTTTTTAGAAAAATCATCATAGGACTTATAATCTTTTAAATAAACTGCAGCAACTATACCGCCCTTTGTATTAAATTCAACGATTAGTTTTTCATTTTCTAATCGAATAATTTCCCCTTTGGCAACAACTTTAGCAAGATTCCCAGCTTTCTTAGTAGAGGTTTTTATTGCTGACTTTCTAAGCGTTTCACTTTTCTTCTCTTTGACTTCTCGCTCTGTTTTTTGTGCTGCTTCTATTTTTGCTTTCTTTAAATCTTCTTCTGAAGGTTGGTTTATAATTGAGAAAATTGTTAAGACTAATCCAATTAAGACTAAACCTGTTAAGGTATTGCGATCCATTATTTTTTTGTTTTATGAGTTAAGGCTGCTTGAACGAAAGCAACAAAAAGGGGATGAGGTTTTGCCACTGTACTTTTATATTCTGGGTGAAATTGAACTCCAACAAACCAAGGATGATTTGGGATTTCTATAACTTCAACTAATCCTGTTTCTGGATTTCTTCCCGAAGCAAGCATTCCAGCTTTTTCGAATTGTTCGAGGTAGCTATTATTAAATTCAAATCGGTGTCTGTGACGTTCATTAATATTTTCGGAATTGTAAGCGTTTGAAGCTTTTGAATTTGATTTTAATTGACATTTATATGTTCCCAAACGCATTGTTCCTCCAAAATAAGAAACCTTTTTTTGTTCTTCCATCATAGAAATTACAGGGAATTTTGTCTTTTCAGAAATTTCTGTTGAGTTTGCATCTGTCATTTTTAAGACATTCCGTGCAAATTCGATAACAGCAACTTGCATTCCCAAACAGATTCCCAAAAATGGAATATTATTTTCTCTTGCAAAATTAACCGCTTCAATTTTTCCAGAAATACCTCTTGTTCCAAATCCAGGGGCCACCAAGATGCCATTTAAATGGCCAAGGCTTTCTTGAATATTTTCTTTTGTCAATGTTTCTGAGTGTATCCATTCAACATTAACTTTTGCTTCATTTGCAACGCCACCATGAATAAAGGATTCACTAATCGATTTATAGGAGTCTTTTAATTCAACATATTTTCCAATGAGACCAATTGTAACTTCTTTTTTTGGATTCTTTAAGCGTTGAAGAAATGCTTTCCAATCTGATAAATCCGGTTTTATCCTCGTGATTAAACCCAATTTCTGCAAAACAACTTTATCAAGTTCTTCTGCTTGCATGAGTAGTGGGACATCATAAATTGAGTTTGCATCTCTTGCTTCAATTACTGCATTTATAGAAACGTTGCAAAATTTTGCAATTTTCTTTCTCAGAGTTAAATCTAGTTCATGTTCTGTACGACAGCATAAAATATCTGGTTGCACACCCAATTCCATCATTTGCTTTACAGAATGTTGTGTTGGTTTTGTTTTTAATTCTCCAGCAGCAGATAAGTATGGAACAAGTGTAAGGTGGATGACAATACAATCTTCTTCATGTTCCCAAAGCATTTGACGAACAGCCTCAACATAAGGTAGAGATTCAATGTCGCCAACAGTTCCGCCAATTTCTGTAATAATGATATCAAATTTTCCATCTTTGGAAAGTAATTGGATGCGGTCTTTAATTTCATCAGTAATATGAGGAATAACTTGAACAGTTTTGCCTAGATAATCTCCTCGTCTTTCTTTCTCTATTACTGCTTGGTAAATTCTTCCAGTGGTAACATTGTTTGCTTGAGAAGTAGGGACATTCAGAAAACGCTCGTAATGACCTAAATCGAGGTCTGTTTCTGCACCATCATCCGTCACAAAACATTCTCCATGTTCATAGGGATTTAATGTTCCTGGATCGATATTGATGTAGGGATCTAATTTTTGAATTGTTGTTGAGTAACCTCTTGCTTGAAGAAGTTTCGCTAAGGAAGCAGAAATAATACCTTTTCCCAGAGAAGATGTTACGCCCCCGGTTACAAAAACATACTTTGTTGAATTGGACATGAAATAAATTTGTAACTACGGGAAGCAAAGTTAATTAATTCTTCTTATTAGAGACAATTATAAGTAACGAATAATCAAAGATTAATGAACAATTGTAAAACTTTTTCTTAAATCCCCAAATTTATTAGATAGCTGCATGTAATATACGCCATTACTAAGGGTTTCAGTATTTATGGTATGAATTTGTGAATTAAAATTAAGTTTGTCTTTATAGATTTTATTTCCTAAAGCATCAAAAATCCTTAAGTCAATTTTTTCATTTTGACCAATATATGAAACATTTAGAGCTTGATTCGATGGATTTGGATAAATCATAAAATCACTTGGATTTAGATTTTCTAAAACACCAAGTGAACCTGAACAAGGATTCAAAACATTTACAGTAACTGGTTCATATACATTGTTTAAGGCTACTGCATTTAGGGACAAACAAATTAAAGAATCAGAAGTTATATTTTCAAGAAATACACGGATAAATGGTGTTAAAGTAGTATGTTTTGGAATCATACTATCAATAAGTGATAATCCAGCTGCTTGGCCATTTATTGAATTGTATTCTAATTGAACAGGATAGGTAAGGGGATTAATTAAACTTGATACTCCAGAAATTATTGCGCCATTTATAGAAAATTGATAGCCTGTAACTTTTGTACTTGAGTTTAAAATTGATATGTCCATATATCCTACTGAGGGATTTGCAAACTGCGTATAGACACCTTCATTAGAAAATGTAACTACTTGACTCGGATTTTGAACAGTATTTGGGAATGAACATTCAGAATTATTTGTTGCCCCATTCGAAATACAATTGGATAATAATCCGGCATCCCATACATTAATTGTATTATCTGCAGATAAATCATTACACGATTGCGCATTTAGATCAAGATTTACGCTATGTTCTAAGTATGAAACAACGTCGTTAGTTTCAAGAATACTATTGTTATTTAAATCTCCCCGAAGTGCAGTTCCATTGCAATTTCCTTGACAGTCAATTACTGCATTACCATAAGCTGTTCCGGCACAATCAACATAAGGCTGACAATTTGGAAGAATCTCGTACCCTTTTTCTCCGGCACTATTCATTGTTATACGAAGGCAAACCTGCGCCCAATTATTTGCATAATTCGTTTCATAATGCCCCAATGCATCTGGAGATTGATCCCAATTTACTTTGATCGCTAAGATATATTCAGCAGTATCAACATCTGTAATATCAATCCATTGACATTCTAGCCCACTGCTATAAATGTCTCCACATTGTTTTGTAATTCCCATATTTGAGCAACCATATTGTGCAGTTCCACCATCGTTGCATTCTAAATCCATTACACAAAATCCATTTTTATGTCCTATTGGAATATTTTGTCCATCATTCCTGTATAAAATATAATCTGCATAACCTTCATAGTGAGCGTGGCCATGGCAGTTACCAAAAGTGAATTGAGTTGGATTTGCAGTTGGATTTCCTACGTAATAATCAATGTCACCAATATTTTTTATCCAGGTAGTAAAAGCTAAAACAGTTCGTTGGCCGTAGCCCGTCATACAACCTTCTACAACTTGACAATTCGTTGCCTGTTCTTCTCTTATTTCAAGAGAGTTTAGAATAACATCTTGTAGTATAATTAAATCAGGACCTAAACAATCAGGGCTTGGATAATATACACAGCTACTATCTGAAACTGTTGCATTTGGATTGTAATTACAAGCTAGAGGGTCCATACAGCCAATAATCGGTCCATCGTATATGATTGAAAAACCAAGGGGTGTAGAACAGGTAGTAGCTTCATTAATCCCAACTTTAATAATGTAAGTTGTTCCAGCTATTAAAATTGCATTAATATCAGCTAAATTCCCACAAATAGTGTTGTTGTCATTGTAAAATATAGTCCCCGTATTATCTACATTATAAGCGTAGGAATTACAAGATTCATAAACCCATAATTTTGTATTACAAGTATTTAAATCGCAGGTTGAAATTGAATACATTCCACTTAATGAAGGTGTGAATGAATAGAATGTGTTTGGATAAAGGGCTGTAAAACTTCCGGAAGAAATAGGAATTGGATTGTTACACGCTGAGCCTTGGGGGCAATTAAAAGTATGTGATGAAATAGTGCTAAATTGCCCACCTGAAGCAACAGTAAGGCCTTCTAATTGAACATTAAAAGAACCATTTCCATAGCCACAACAGATTCCATCACCATAAGAATCATACATTTCGAAACGAATACAAGCAGAAGAATCAACACAAAGTGTGTCATTGTTTGTAGTTCCATTGGCAATTTGAATATTATTTACAAATACTTTCCATGTTGATTCCGCTGGATAATTATCTGGAACAATTGTGATTGTTAATTCAGATTGATTCACTGGACATTGACCAAAACTGTAAAATACAGAAATGAGCATAAAAAATAAAAATGTACTCGTTTTTTTCATTGTTTTTTTTTTAAAAGTAACTAATTATAAACTCATTTAGAGAATTTAAAGTAATCTTTTTGTTGCATTGGACGATTCGCTTCAATTTCTGTTAATGCTTCGCAAGCAATTAAAGTATTTTGACAATCTTTTGGTAATTTCTGATAATATTTTGTTCCTTCTGTTTTCCAAGCAAGCATTTCATCACTCACTTGTTTTATTACTTTTCCAGGATTACCAACAACCAAGCTTCTTTCAGGAATTATCGTATTGCTAGAAACAAAAGTTAAGGCAGCGACAATAGAATCTTTTCCAATTACAACATCATCCATAATTACGGAATTCATTCCGATTAAACAATTTTCACCTAAGCTTGCCCCATGAATTATAGCTCCGTGTCCAACATGGGAACCTTTCTCAAGAAGAACAGTTGTCCCAGGAAACATGTGTATTGTGCAATTTTCTTGAACATTACAGCCATCTTCTATGATTATCTGTCCCCAATCACCTCGAATAGCAGCTCCGGGGCCAATGTAAACATTTTCGCCAATAAGTACATTTCCAGTAACCGTAGCGTTTGGATGAACAAAACTAGATGCTTTGACAACAGGAATAAAACCATTAAAAGAATAAATCGCCATTTTATTTAAATAGTAAGTCAAGTTTTGACCTAAATTTCAATAAAGGTACAATTTTGAGATCAAATAGTAAGTAATTCCAGTTGATTGTTTTACGAAAAAGCACTTATGCTTAGGGATTTTAATTCTTGTGCTTATCTACAATTGCATCCAATGATTTCATGCCGTCAATTGCCGCAGAAATAATTCCACCGGCATAACCGGCACCTTCAGCGCAAGGATATAAATTTGAAATTTGAATGTGCTGTAAAGTTTCTTTGTTTCTTGGAATTAAAACTGGCGAAGAAGTCCGCGATTCAGGAGCATGAATAACAGCTTCATTGGTGATAAATCCATTCATTTTTTTTCCAAATTCTATAAATCCTTTTCGTAGTCGACTAACTATGAATCGTGGAAAAATAGCATCCATTTCAACGCTGGAAATTCCGGGCTGATAACTCGATTTTGGAAAGTCAACAGATTTCTTTTTTTGAATAAAATCGAGAAGTCTTTGAGCCGGCACTTTTTGATTTTTTCCGGCTAATTCCCAACATTTCTCTTCTATTTCCCGTTGAAAATTCAAACAAATAAATGGATCATTCGGATCGCCTTTTAGGTCTTTCGGTTCAATACTCACTACAATTCCAGAATTCGAATAGGGATTATTTCTTTTTGAAGGTGACCAACCATTTGTGACAACTTCTTTATTTTCTGTGGCACATGGTGCAATAATTCCACCTGGACACATACAAAACGAATAAACTCCTTTCCCTTCAATTTGTGCTACTAAATTATAGGAAGCTGGAGGTAAATACTCGTCATTTAACCTACCGTGATATTGTATTTTGTCAATCAATTCTTGCGTATGTTCAATGCGGACACCAATTGCAAATGGCTTTGCTAAAAGCTCAATTTTTTTTCGGTGCAGTAATTCAAAGATATCTCTTGCAGAATGCCCTGTAGCTAATACAAGATTCAAAATTTTAATTTTTTTATTTCCATTTATCTCGATCTCTGAGATAGTTTGATTTTTTAAAGTAAGATCTGTTAACTTATGTTCAAAATGAATTTCACCACCGCAATCAATAATCTTTTCCCGTATCGCTGTAATTATTTGAGGAAGTTTATTTGTTCCAACATGCGGGTGTGCTTCTACTAAAATATCTTCGTTTGCTCCGAAATATACTAGCATTTGAAGGATTCGTTCAACATCTCCACGTTTTTTAGAGCGGGTGTATAACTTTCCATCTGAATAAGTTCCTGCTCCTCCCTCACCAAAGCAATAATTTGATTCAGAATTTACACGCCCTTCTTTATTTAGAATCGCTAAATCTCGTCTTCGCTCTCTGACATCTTTTCCTCTTTCAAAAATAATTGGTTTAAATCCTCTTTCCAATGCTCTTAATGCAGCAAAGAGTCCTGCAGGTCCGGCACCAATTATATGAATACTTTCTGATTTTGTGACATTTTTAAAGTCGAAATCAAAGTTGACAGCTTCACTGAATTCCTCTAATGAAACTAGGAAGTTTAGATTTATTTTTATCGCTCTTTTTCGCGAATCTATACTTCTTTTTTTTAATAGAAAGTAGATTTTTTGGTCTTTTTCACCTACAAATTCTTGTTTGAGCTTAGCAGAAATAAACTCAGAATTTCTTGCTTCTTCTGGAGAACATTGAAATGAAATTTCTTCCATTATCCCTCAAAAATTAAGGAAATCCACCAGCCTTTATTATACAATTTTTCAATTGGGCGATCAAAAGGTGTTTGTTCTTGGATTAAAACATTTCTAACTCCGTGCGAATATTTTAATTCTACAGCAAATTTAAAGTAGGTAGCAAAAAACTCTAGGCCTCCACCAATTTGTCCCTGAAAGTCGTTCTTCCGAATTTTTAAAAAGGGATCGATAAAATTTTGGGCAGAATTTTCTTGAGATTGTAAATCTATTGAATAAGAGCCTCCCAAAAGAGCATAAGCAGTAAAGTTATTTAGACGTTTTGTTCGAAACATTAAAATAAAAGGAAAAGATAAATTTGTAGAATTTACGCGTTGGTCTTTTAAATAGTTTAGTGTGTCAAATGAGGTAATTTTTTCAAAGGTATAACTCAAAACTCTTTCTTCAAAAGACAATGTAGGCATAAAACGTAATTTCAAAAGTGGAGTTCCTAATTTTAATGTTGATAGAATTCCTAGTTGAGCTCCAATAGTTGGATTATTTTTAATTGCCTGCAATGAATAAAGAGCATTGTAAAATTGATATTGCTTATTGTAAACATCTAATTTTTCATATTTTGTGAAATCCGAGGTATTGGTGCCAAGCATAAAGCCAAAATGAAAAAGTCTTTTGTCAAAACTCTTATAGCGCTCTTGATAGTATTTCTGAGAAAAAACTAGGTTTAGTGAAAAACAAAAAAGAATAAGAACAGAGTATTTCATTTGCTATAAGTAACGAAAGATGATTTGCTTTGTTGCAGTTTTATTTTGTTCCTGTATAAATAGTTGCAATTCCGCCAGATAGAATAATAGATTGCACACTTTTGTAATTTAAATTTTTAAGGATATTTTCAAATTCTTTACCTTCTGGAAATGCAGCTACACTCTCAGGGAGATAGGCATAAGCTTGAGGATCTTTTGAAATTCTTTTACCAAAAAATGGTATAAAGTATTTTGAGTAAAATGAAAATACTTGTTTTACAGGAAATTTTTTCGGTTTTGAGAATTCTAAAATCACTATTTTCCCACCTGGTCTTATTACACGCAACATTTCACTTAAGCCTTTTTCGAGATTTTCAAAATTGCGAACACCAAATCCAACTGTCAATGCATCAAAATAATTGTCTTCAAAAGCCAAGTTTTCAGAATCTCCTAAGATCATTTTTATGGTCTTATCATATCCTTTATTTTTCATTTTTTTGGCCCCAACCTCTAGCATGCCAGAAGAAATATCTACACCAATTACTTCATCAGGATTTAATTTTAAACTTGCAATAGCAAAATCACCAGTACCCGTTGCGATATCAATTATTTTTTTAACCTCAAGGTTTTTTAATTGCTTAATTGCTTTTTTTCGCCACAAGTGATCAATTCCAAGTGATAGGAAATGATTTAGGAAATCGTAATTAGCTGAAATATTATTAAACATTTCAGCTACTTCCTCTTTTTTAGATTTCTCAGAATTATATGGTTTAACAAGTTTTTCAGGCATATTGACTCCAACAAATAGTTAGCTTAGAAGTTCAGAAACCTCTTTTAATAAATCATTTTTAGAGATGCTTACTACACCTGATTTTTCACAGACTAAACCACCGGCTAAATTTGAAATTTCAGCAATTTGTTTTGTGCTTGCGCCTGAAATTAAACACAATGTTGCCACTGCAATAACAGTATCTCCAGCACCTGAAACATCAGAAATATTTCTCATATGAGCTGGCACGTAATATTTTTCAGTTTGGTTTTTAATGAAGACACCATTTTCTGAGAGTGTAACAAATGAAATCTCGTTCTGTAATTTTTCTTCCAATACTTCAATCCCTTTCTCAAATAAATCTTTATTCGAATTAAAATCAAAATTGAGGTTTAATCCTTCCTTTAATTCTTTTAGGTTTGGTTTGAATAGACTTACACCTTTGTAGCTTAAAAAGTTTTCTTTTTTGGGATCTACAGCTGTTGGAATATCTTTCTCTTTAGCAATTTTAATTGTATTTTGAATTACAGAATCTGTTAAAACACCTTTGTTGTAATCTTCAAATATTATTCCGTCAACACCTTGATTTATTATATTTTGAATAGTATTATTTAATTTAATTTCTTCGCTTTCTAACAAAGGAAAAGTACTTTCTGAATCAATACGAAGTAATTGTTGTTTATTGGATATTACTCTTGTTTTTACTGTGGTTTTTCTCACCATACTTTTAACAAGACCATCTGTTGAAATTCCATTTTTTTCAAATAAATTTAGGAGTTTATCACCTGAAGAGTCCTCTCCAATAACACCACAAATTATCGGTTTTGCTCCTAAGGCGAGTAGGTTTAGAGCAACATTTCCAGCTCCGCCTATTCGAGCATCTTCGTTTTCTAGGGAAACAATTGGAACAGGTGCTTCTGGACTAATGCGATTTACTTTGCCCATAACATAGGCATCTAGCATAACATCACCAATAACGAGTATTCGTAGTCCATTAAATTTATCAAACAAGTCTTTGTAATTCACTAGTGTAAGTTTAAAAGCGCATTTTTAATTCTTTTCATTGCTTCTGTTAATGTTTTTTCTGAAGCTGCGTAGGAAATTCGCATACAATTAGGATCTCCAAATGCATCTCCACCAACAAGTGCAACAAGTCCTTCTTCTAAAAGATACATACAAAGTTCATCAGAATTAGAAATTTTTCTACCATTATATGATTTCCCAAAAAAGGAGGACACATTAGGGAATACGTAGAAAGCTCCTCCTGGTTTGTTTGAAACAAGACCGGGAATTTCTGCTAAAGCATCTAAAACCAATTTTCTTCGGCTTTTAAATGCGCCAATCATTTCGTCTAATATTTTTGGATCAGCATTCATCGCTGCAATTGTTGCTTTTTGTGTAATAGAACAGGTTGCAGATGTAAATTGACCTTGAACTTTATCGCAGGCTGCTGCAATATGCTTGTGAGCTGCAATGTAACCAAGTCGCCATCCTGTCATTGCCCATGCTTTAGAAACTCCATTGACGGTAACCACCTGATCGTATATTTCAGTGAATTGCGCCAAACTTTCGTGTTTTCCTTCAAAATTTATGTGTTCATATATTTCATCGCTGAGTGCGATTAAAGAGGGATATTTTTGTAACACGTTTGCTAAATCTTTTAATTCATCTTTGGAATATACAGAGCCAGTAGGATTACAAGGCGTAGAGAAGAGCATTAATTTTGTTTTTGGGGTAATTGCTGCTTCAAGTTGAGCACCCGTAATTTTAAAATCATTCTCAATGCCTGCATGAACAATAACTGGAATTCCTTCTGCTACTTTGACAATTTCTAAATAAGAAACCCAGTAGGGAGCAGGTATAATAACTTCGTCTCCAGGATTTATTAAGCTTAAAACAACATTTGCTATTGACTGCTTTGCGCCAGTAGAGACAACAATTTGATCTTTTGTATAAACTAAATTATTATCGCGTTTAAATTTTAAGGCAATACTTTCTCGCAAATCATCGTAACCTGGAACTGGCGTATACATCGTGAAATTATTGTTCATTGCTTCAAGCGCAGCATCTTTTATAAATTGAGGTGTAAAAAAATCTGGTTCACCCAAAGAAAGAGAAATAATGTCTTTTCCTTGCGCTTTTAATTCTCGGCTTTTCCTTGACATTGCAATGGTTGCCGATTCTTCCATTGTTAATAAACGTTCCGATAATCGAATCATGTAAAAAATTTTAACAAAGGTACTATTTTAAATAATTACAAAAAGACATCATTACTTACATTCTTGTAATTTCAATTCTTCTATTCCTCTAATAAATCTGGTCGTCGTTCTTTTGTTCTCTCTAGTGCTTTTTCTTCTCGCCAGGACTCGATCTCTTTGGTATTTCCAGAAAGAAGTACATCTGGAACTTTCAATCCTTTAAATTCTGGAGGACGCGTATAAACAGGTGGTGAAAGAAGCTTATCTTGAAAACTATCTGTTAGCGCTGAGGTTTCATCGTTTAAAACTCCCGGAATTAGTCGAACAATTGCATCTACTAAAACTGCAGCAGCTAATTCTCCTCCTGAAAGAACGTAAGATCCAATTGAAATTTCTCGTGTAATGTATTTCTCTCTAATTCTTTCATCAACACCTTTGTAGTGACCGCATAGAATTATTAAGTTTTTGCTTAAGGATAAATCATTACAGTGATTCTGAGCAAGAACTTCTCCGTCTGGTGTCATATAAATTATTTCGTCATATGTTCTCTCCTCGCATAATTTTTCAATCAAGGATGCAATAGGTTCAATGCTCATTACCATTCCGGCGCCTCCTCCATATTGGTAATCATCAACGTTTTTATGCTTGTTTATAGCGTAGTCTCGAATGTTGTGAATACAGATTTCAACGTGCCCTTTTTCTTGAGCTCTTTGCATAATAGAAATCGAGAAAGGGCTTTCAAGAAGTTTGGGAAGAATCGTTAGAATATCGATGCGCATAGGGCAAAATTACGCTATTTTTAGCTTTTCTTAAAGAAACACTTACTTCGTTCAGCATTAATCTTCAAAAAACAATTATTTTAGCACTTCATTATTTGCTATGAACTATTTCTTTGCTTGCCTTTTTTTTCTCGCTTTTAACTCTGCTTTTTCTCAAGATTCTTGGTCGGGCAATACAACACCGTCCTATCCAGAATTAATCAATTATCTTAAAAAAGTAGCTCAGGAAAACAAAGAAATTGAGTTGTACGCCATGGGCCCCTCAGATTACGGTCTACCAATATATATTTGTATTGTAAATGGAGCTGGAGATTCCTTAGAAACACTCAAAAAAGCAAGAGAAGAAAGCACTATTTTAATTAATAATGCTATTCATCCTGGTGAACCTGATGGTGTCAATGCAATGTTAATTTGGATAGATACTTGGATCAAAAATGGCAAAAACACTTCTGACATTCCACTAATTGCTTTCATTCCTGCTTACAATGTTGGAGGAATGATGAATCGTTCATCAACAAGTCGTGCAAATCAGAATGGACCGGAAGAATATGGTTTCCGTGGAAATGCAAAGAATTTAGATTTAAACCGAGATTTCATAAAAATGGATTCTCAAAATGCCTTTACTTTCGCTAAGATTTTTCATGCTTTAGATCCAGATGTTTTTATCGACATGCATGTTTCAAATGGAGCAGATTACCAATATACATTGACTTACATTTCTTCGATGAAGGAACGAATGGCTCCTGAAATAAGAAATTTATGTTATTCGGAGTTACTTCCTTATTTATGGAAATCATTAAAATCTAAAAAAATAGATTTGTTTCCTTACGTCGAATTAAAAGGTGAAAATCCAGCACAAGGAATATACGCTTTTAATGATTTACCACGCTACGCAATGGGCTATGCTTCTTTGTTTAATTCTTTGAGTTTTACAGTAGAAACACACATGTTAAAACCTTTTCCTGAGAGAGTTCAAGCAAGTTTAGCATTTATGGAAGAAGTATTCAAGTGGACCTTTGAAAATCAAACAAAGATTGAGCTTTCCCGCAAAAGTGCATTTAAGTATTTTGAAACTCAAGACTATTTTAAGTTCAATTACAAACTAACTGAAAAACCAGATTCAATTCTTTTTTTAGGTTTTGAACATGATTTTCCTATCGATGAAACAACAGGTTTAAAACGCCTTCGTTACGACAGAACAAAACCTTACGCAAGAAACATCCCACATTTTGCAAATTATTTTCCACAAGATTCAATTCGAATTCCAGAATATTATGTTGTAGGCGCGCAAGAAAAAGAAGTTATTGAGCGCTTAAAGTCCAATAAAATTTACTTTACAACTGTTTCAAAAGAAAGTAGTTCTCTTCTAAATACCTTGGTTGTAAAAGATTATAAAAGTCTCTCAAAACCATATGAGGGCCATTTTAAACTCAGTGAAATAGAAATTAAGTCAAGTCTTCAAACTATAAAATTAAAGCCAGGGGATATTTTAATTCCGAGTAAGCAAAAAGGCTCTAATTTTATTCATTCAGTTCTTCAAGGTCGTGCAGAAGATTCCTATCTTTCATGGAACTTCTTTGATTCGTATTTACAACAAAAAGAATACTTTTCGAATTATGTTTTTATTGAACAAATTTCTCAGATATTAAAGGAGAATCCGCAGTTAAAAAAAGAATATGAAGAAATGAAAGCTGCTGATGAAAAATTTCGGAATTCAGAATGGGATCAATTGTATTTTATTTACTGTAGAAGTCCCTATTTTGAGCAAACATTTATGCGTTTACCGATTTACTTCAAGTAGTTAGTATCCAACTTTAGTTCTTACGCGTTTTAATACTTCATCTGCAACTAATTTTGCTTTTTCTGCGCCAATTCTTAGTGCTGTATCTATTTGTGATTCATCTGCCATTAACGCAGAAAATTTATCTCGGGGTACAGCAAATTTTGTGAGAATTAGTTCAAACAAGGCTTGTTTTGCATGTCCATATCCGTAATTTCCTGCTAAGTAATTTTTTCGCATTTGATCTGTTTCACTTTCATTGGCAATTAATTTGTAGAGGGCAAAAGTTGCGCATTTACTCGGATCTTTTGGGTCTTCCAAAGGTGTGCTGTCAGAAACTATTGACATGATTTGTGTTCGCAGTGCTTTTTCGGGAAGTAAAACATCGATATAATTCCCCCTTGATTTACTCATTTTTTCACCATCTGTTCCTGGTACAAGCATCGTATCTTCCTCAATTTTTTCCTCAGGTAGAATAAATGTTTCTCCGTATTTTAAATTAAAGCGATTTGCAACATCTCTTGTCATTTCTAGGTGTTGTTTTTGATCTTTTCCAACCGGAACAATTGTAGCATCATAGAGAAGAATGTCAGCTGCCATTAAAATTGGATAAGTGAAAAGTCCACCATTTACATCATCCATCCGATCTGATTTATCTTTAAAACTGTGCGCAAGCGACAAACGATTGAAAGGATAAAGACAGAGTAAATACCACATTAATTCACTTACCTGAGGAACATCACTTTGTCGATAGAAAACAGTTTTATTTGTATCTAAACCAAATGCAAGCCAAGTTGCAGCAGTGGCATAGCTATTTTCTTTTAATTGTGCACTATCTTTTATTTGTGTAAGAGAGTGCATATCGGCGATAAAGAGAAAAGATTCATTTTCAGCTTCGTTGGCTAATTTTAATGCAGGAATTATTGCACCAAGAATATTTCCAAGGTGTGGAGTTCCTGTACTTTGAATTCCGGTTAATATGCGCGACATTGTTTTTTTTTCAAAAATAAGTATTAATACTGAATGCTGATAGTTACATTTTGCTAAAATTAGCTATATTTGAACATGCACAAAGTCTTTGGAGTTCTCAGTCTTCTTTGGAAACTTTACATAGCAATTATTTTTTTTATAATTGCTATTCTCATGTACCCTTTTTTTTTAATTGTTTTGATTCGCCCAACTTGGAAAAAGAAAAGCTTTAAACTTTTTATACTTTGGAGTTGGATGATGCGTATTTTGTGTTTTTACAGAATTAAAACCATTGAATCTACTGAATTACCAGAGGGACCTTACGTTATTGTATCTAATCATACTTCTTATTTAGATATTTTCTTTATGCATTCTATTTTACCAAAATATCCTTTTGTTTTTTTGGGAAAAAGCGAATTATTGTACTATCCCATAATTAGAACCTATTTTAAAAACCTAAATATCCCTGTTTACCGAAATGACAAAAGAAAATCTGGTCAGGCATATTTACTTTCTGAGAAAGCTGTAAAAGAAGGTTGGTCGCTTGTTATTTTTCCTGAAGCAACTATTTCGAATGTTGACTGTCCCAAAATGCTTCCTTTTAAACATGGAGCTTTTAAGTTAGCAAAGTCTTTAAATATTCCAATTTTACCCTTAACTTTTACAAGTAATTACAAGCTGTTCTCAGATCCCACAAATATACTTGGTCCAGCACAACCTGGAGTTTCTCGTTTGTATATTCATCCGTATATTTCTGTCGAAACGATTAATAAATTAGAGGTTGTAGCATTAACTCAACAATGTTTTGATATAATAAATCGCCCCATTTTAGAAGAATTCCCTCAATTTAAAGTTTGATTTTCACTAAATTTGCACCATGGACATAAGTACTGAAACGATCGATCATCTTGCTCATTTAGCACGACTTGAATTTAAAGGGGCAGAGAAGGCAGGGATAAAAGCCGATTTGGAAAAAATCATTGGTTTTATGGATAAACTTCGCGAAATTGATACTAAAGATGTTGAGCCTTTAATTTTTATGTCTGTAGAAGTAAATCGTTTGCGTGAAGACGTTCCTAAAATAACGGTTACACATGAAGAGGCCTTAAGAAATGCCCCGAAAAAAGACTCGGATTATTTCCGCATACCAAAAGTATTGGACAAATAAAATGAAGGTAAGTGGTTTTACTTTTATTCGAAATGCAGTCAAATACGATTATCCAATTGTTGAAGCCATTCTATCTATTCTTCCAATATGTGATGAATTTATTATTGCAGTTGGAAATTCAGAAGATGAAACATTGGCCTTAATTCAAAAGATAGATTCTCAGAAAATAAAAATAATCCAAACGGTTTGGGATGACACATTGCGTGCTAATGGAGAGGTATTAGCTATTGAAACAAATAAAGCATTTAAAGCAATAAGTCCAGATTCAGATTGGGCTTTTTATATACAAGGAGATGAGATTGTTCATGAGAAATATTTGAATTCTATTCAACTAACTATGCAGAGATATGTTTTTGATCATGAAGTTGACGGATTACTTTTTGATTACAAGCATTTTTATGGTTCCTATGATTTTATTGGTTCATCAAATAGTTGGTATAAAAAAGAGATTCGAATAATACGAAACAACAAGAAAATTTATTCTTATAAAGATGCACAAGGATTTAGAAAAGCAGCTAACGAAAAATTGAAAGTTGTTTCTGCAAATGCTAGTATTTATCATTATGGTTGGGTGAAAGATCCTCGTTCTATGCAGTTTAAACAAGAAGATTTCAATAAACTTTGGCACAATGATGAATGGATTTCTAAAAATATTGAAAAAGTAGAAACATTTGAATACGAAAAACACATTTCTCAATTAAGTCGTTTTGACGGTGATCATCCTTTAGTAATGAAAGATCGTATTCAGCGTTTAAATTGGAAGTTTGAATTCGATATCTCCAAAAACAAAAGAAGTTTTAAGGATTTTTTAAAGGATAATTTGCGACTTATCGGTCTTAATTTTAACTACAAAAATTATATTTTTTTAAGAAGGAAATAAGGTATTAATTCTTTATGCTCGTTTTCCTAGTTCTATAAGTTCTAAATCATGAATTTTATCTCCAGTAATTGAAAAACGTAAAATAGTTTTTACAGCATGAAAACCCTTGTAGCCGCAGGCGCCAGGATTCATCCAAAGCATGTTAAGTTTTTTATCCATTTGAACTAAGGTTATGTGAGAATGACCACAAATAAAAAGATCTGGTGCGCCATTGAGGCTTAATTCTTCTTTTGCGGGAAGTGAATATTGATAAGGTTTTCCACCAATATGAGTAATCAGAACATTTACACCTTCAATTTTAAAACGCAAAAATTCTTTTGTTTCTTGTCTGATTTCGTGGTTATCGATATTCCCCCAAACGGCTCGTGTTGGTTTAAAAGCTATTAGTTCATCTAAAACTTCGATGCTTCCAATATCTCCGGCGTGCCAAATTTCATCAACATTACTAAAATATTCCTTGATTTTTGGATCTAAATAAGAATGAGTATCAGAAAGTAGCCCAATTTTTTTTGACACAGATCATTAATTTAAAAAATCTAAAACTGCACAAAAAGATGCTTTTTTGTGTTTACTAAAACCAATTCCGACTTTCGTAAGTTCACTGTCTAAGCAAGCTTGCCTATGTCCTAAACTTGGAACTTCATGATCCACCAAGAGCTGCATTGCAATGTCTTTTCCTGTTTCCATATCGTAAGCAATACATTCGGCATTGTAAAATCCTTCGCATTTTTTTCTGTCGTGCCCCATATATCCCGATGCACCTTGTTCTAAAGCGAAACAAATAGCTAATTCTCTCAATTCTACATTGTAAATTAAGGCATTCATGGATTTTGTAGTTTTTAAGTCACTCAATAAAGATTCTTTGTAGGGAGAATCTTCAAGGTATGCACCGTATTTTTCTGGTCCGAAGTAGGGTAGAATTTCAATTTTTGCAAATTTTAATGGAAATAAACGTGCTAGATTGATGTATAGGATTGCTTCCTTTTCAATATTTGATAATTCATCAATAAAGATACAGGTATTTGCTTTTGCTAGTTCTTGCTCGGACCAAGTTTGAGAAAAAGAATACTGCGGAGAAATAAGAACAAAAAGAATAAGAAAAAGTCCAGTTTTCATGATAAAGGTTTTAATCAATAACTTTCAAATTAGCAAAACGTAACAAAACAGTTTTACTTCCATGATGCGGAAAAAAAATTATTGCTTTTTTATCTGCACCACTTCCTTCGAGTTGCGTTATTTTTCCTTTTCCAAATCGCTCGTGTTCAACATTGAATCCGACCATTAAATGCAAGCTATCCGAATTTTTAGACGGTAATTTATTTATTTCATTCAGTGACTTTAGATTTCCGGGAACACTTCCAGTTTGTCTTGACAAGCCATTAGAAAATGATCTCTCAAAATTACCATTCATAAGTGATCTTCCAGTTCCACGTGGAGGTGAATCAAAAGTCAAATAGTTAGGATTAATTTCATCAATAAAGCGACTTGGTTCGCAGCTTACTGTCTGCCCCCAGATAAAGCGAGAACTTGCATACGATAGCGAGCAAGAAATCATTGCTCGGGTTACGGCAACATAAAATAAGCGACGTTCCTCCTCCAATTCAGATCGAGTATTTAGAGCCATTTGTGAAGGAAAAAGATTTTCTTCCAATCCAACAATGTATACATGAGGAAATTCCAATCCTTTACTTGCATGAATTGTCATTAAAGAAACGTGGTTACGTTCTTCTGTTTTATCTTGGTCAGCATCTGTTAAAAGTGCAACATCAATCATAAAATCTGCTAAGGATTTAAATTCATCGCTTTCCGAAGTAGTCACAAATTCCTGAATTCCTGCTAATAACTCCTCGATATTTTGAAGTCGCTCAACTTCTTCAGGTCCTTTTTCTTTTTCTAGGATTAATTCCCCTAATATTCCGCTTGATGTTGCAATTCTGTAGGCCAAATCGTAGGCATTTACCTTATTTAATTCAGCTCCAAAACTATTAATCATGGTCACAAAATCATAAATTTTTTGCTTTGTTCCGTTGTTTATGTCACAGGGGTATTGATCAAAATCACTCATTACTTCCCACAAGCTTACATTGTAGTTATTTGCTGAAATCATTAAGTTTTCTATGCTTGTCTTTCCAATTGCTCGTTTTGGATAATTAATAACGCGTTTTACTGCTTCTTCATCATGTGGATTTGCCGTTAAGCGAAAATAAGCCAATAAATCTTTTATTTCTTTTCGCTGATAAAAAGATAAGCCTCCATATATTTTATAGGGGATATTGAGTTTTCTTAAAGATTCCTCAAATGAACGAGATTGCCGATTTGTACGGTAAAGAATTACAAAATCGTTATAACTAGGAACTGAATTTTGTTTTAAATCATAGATTTTATTTGCAATTGTTCTTCCTTCTTCGTTATCGGTTAGAGTTCGAACTACTTTTATTTTTTCACCTTGGTTATTATCTGTCCAAACATTTTTGAATATTTGATCTTTATTTTTTTTAATAATACTATTTGCTGCTTCAACAATGTTCTTGGTACTACGGTAGTTTTGTTCGAGTTTAAATAATTTAAAATCGGGGTAGTCCTCCTTAAAATTTAGAATATTCTTAATATTTGCTCCACGAAAAGAATAAATACTTTGAGCATCATCTCCAACTACACAGATGTTTTCATATGCAGCAGCTAATTTTTTAACAATGAGGTATTGCGCATAATTTGTATCCTGGTACTCATCTACTAAAATGTATTTAAATTTTTGCTGATAATAGTGAAGTACATCGGGGAAATTGTTTAACAGAACATTTGTAAAGTAGAGTAGGTCGTCAAAATCCATTGCGCCGGCTTTTTGACAGCGATTGGCATACCTCATATAAATATGTTTTATCTCCGGTATTCGACTCTGTTTGTTGGCTTGTGTTAATTCCTCATTTACAGCATATTCTTCGGGAGAAATCAAGTTGTTTTTAGCCGAGCTTATGATTCCAAAAACCAAACTTGGTTTATACGCCTTATCATCAAGATTAAATTCTTTAATAATATCCTTAATCAGACTTTTAGAGTCTTGCGTATCGTAAATTGTAAAATTATTTGGAAAGCCAATTCTATCAGCATTGTAGCGTAAAATCTTTGAGAAAACAGCATGAAAAGTTCCCATTGAAATATTCTTTGCCTCGGAAGCGCCAACAATTTTGCCAATACGTTCCGTCATTTCTCGTGCCGCTTTATTGGTAAAAGTAAGTGCTAAAATATTGAAGGGATCAACACCTTGCTCTATCATATGTGCGATCCGATAGGTCAATACACGTGTTTTTCCAGAGCCTGCTCCCGCAATTACCATCGAAGATCCGTAGATATTTTCAACAGCAATTTTTTGACTTTCGTTGAGATCTTTTAAGTAGGACATGAAAAAATTTGAATAAGTTCAAAATTAAGGATAATGTCACTCAAATAATTCACTAAAAAAGACAAATCAAAAAAGTTTTTAACACAATTTTTGAATTGAAGTTATTATTGAAAATACAAATTCATCAAGAAATGGCATGTTTATTAGTATTTTTACAATTAAATGAATAACTATGAAAAATCCAACTCCAAAAACAGTAGTATTAAGTTTCTTTTTACTAATTATCAGCGGAAATACCTTTACTCAAAATAGTTTAAGGGTAAGTAATTCAGAAATTCAAAAAGTTAGAATTTATCAAAGTGGGGCTTTTGTAAGCAGGTCGGTTAAGGTAAATCTGAATGCAGGCATCAATGAAATTGTATTTGATAAATTATCGCCGTATATCAATGCAAATAGTATTTCTGTAAAAGGTTTTGGGGAAGCGACTATTGTTGGTGTTAATTTTCAGCAAAATTATTTAAAAATTCAAAAGACTTCGTCCGAAATCACGAAGCTTGAAGGCGAAAAAGATTCTCTTACAATCAAATTAAGATATATTCAAAATAAAATAATGGCATGCAATGAAGGGCTTGCCGTTCTTCAAGCTAACAGATCAATTGGTGGTGCTAACAACGGAATTGATGCAGCGAAACTTACGGCACTTGTTGAATATCAGATAAAAAAAATAAATTCGATAAAAGATGAGATAATTGACTTAGGAATCAAAGATCAGGGCTTACAAAATCAGATTACTAAAATAAATCAACAATTAAGTGTCTTAAATAGCAAACAAAATCAATCGGAAGGAAATATTATTGTTACGGTTATTTCAAGCACTAAGTCACTTGCTAGCTTCGAATTTTCCTATCTAATAAATAGCAATGTTAGGTGGATTCCTGTTTACGATATTCGTGTAAAAAATACTAGCAGTCCGATGGAGTTTATCTTAAAAGCTAAAGTTTTTCAGAGCACAGGAGAAGATTGGACTGACGTAAAGCTTTCACTTAATACGAGTAATCCAACTGATCGTGTTCAAAAGCCAAATTTAACTCCTTGGTATTTGAATTTCCAACAAGAAGATGATCATAGAACGAGAGGAACATACAGCGATCAGGAAAGTGCTGCTCCGATGATGTACAAATTAGAGGAAGTAAAGGTTAAAATGGATACAATGCGATGGTCGAATGCTCAAATAATTGAAAACCAATTAAACAATGAGTATGAGATTGAGAATAAATACACCCTAAAAAGTGGAAATGTCGAAACTCAAATAGAAATTAATAGAATAAATGCCAACGCATATTATGAATACGCAAGTGCCCCAAAATTAAATTCCGATGCTTTTTTAATGGGAAATATTATAAACTGGGAAAGTTTAAATCTACTAAATGCTGAAGGAAGTGTTTATTTTGATGGTGCTTTTGTTGGTGCAACGTACATTCAAAATACTAGCTCTAAGGACACTATGAATTTATCGCTTGGTAAAGATGAGCGAATTATAATCACACGAACAAAGCTAAATGAAGTGAATGGAAGTAATTTATTTGGAAATATAAAGGAGAAAAAGTTCTCGTATGATATTGTTGTCAAAAACACAAAGAAAGAGACTGTTGAAATCACCATTGAAGAGCAATTACCGATTAGCCAAGATAAAAATATTACGGTAAACGCACTAGAATTATCAGGTGGCAAACTAAATCCAACTTCAGGTTTGGTAACTTGGAAGATTTCTCTAAAAGCTGGCGAAAGCGTCACGAAGAAATTTAATTTTTCAGTAAAATTTCCAAAGGATACATCTGTGAATGGTTTGTAGAAAAAAAAATATTGACTTACTGCGATAGCATTATTTCAATAAAATCAATCTTTGTATAATACTTTCTAATTTTAGAATTAAAGCACTATTATTTGATTCTTCGGGATTAAGATTATTTTCACTAACACTGATATTTTCTTTTGATTTCAGGGCTTTTTTAGCTCCTTCAATTGTGTATCCCTCAATTTTAACCAAAAGATAAATACGGTTTATTTTCTCAATTTCTTTAATACTGTAAAGACGATTTCCTTTAGCGTTCTTTTTAGAAATAACAAATTGAAATTCTTTTTCCCAAAACCTTAGTAGAGATGCATTTACACCAAATAAGTTGGATAACTCTCCGATTGAATAGTATAATTTACTAAGATGTTGAATGTCAATTGTTGGCACCTGCTTTATTAAATTAATTCCGAAAATAGTTATAATTTTGTAATTGATGACAAATTCATTTTTTTTCAAGTTAGTTATATCGCTTTTTTGCATATCAGTGTCCACATTTATGGTGGCTCAAACCGTTGATGTTAAAAAAGAGCATTTAAATAACTCTGATAGCATTGTAAAAAAAAACAATCCAAAGGCAGATGCAATAATTTCTTATGCTAAAACATTTCTTGGAGTACCTTATCGCTATGGTGGTTCTACTCCTTCAGGTTTTGATTGTTCTGGATTCATAAATTATATATTTGGAAATTTTGGATTTTCTCTTGTTAGGTCTAGTTTTGGCCTAGCAGACTTGGGAGAAACGATTGCACTTTCAAATATCCAACCCGGCGACTTATTATTTTTTAAAGGAAGTAACATAAATTCTTCGACTGTTGGTCATGTTGCATTGGTTGTAGAAGTTGCTCCAAATACCTTAAAATTTATTCATTCTGCAAATGGTGGAGTTAGAATAGAAAATTTTGTGACGAGCAAATATTATATTCAAAGATACATCAAAGCCAAACGTCTCGATTATGGAGGCGACTAAACATATTCCTTATTTTTATGTTCTCGAAAAATGAATAATGAATTTAAAAATGATCGAAAACAATGGTTATTTGTTTTTTTAGTTGGCTTATTTGTTACCAATGCTGTAACAGCAGAATTGATAAGCAATAAATTAATTTCAATACCTCTTTCCTTTTCATTAAATGGACTAAATGTTGGACCTTTTACTACAATTGTTGGTATTTTACCATGGCCGATTGTATTTATCATAACCGACTTAATGAACGAATTTTATGGTGGTAAAGCAGTCAGACGTGTTTCATGGATAACTGCAATTTTAATTGCCTATTGCTTCATAATTGTTGGACTTTCGATGCAAATTCCTGCTGTAGTAATACCAGGTTCAAATTTATCTGATACTGCTTCTTACAACAAAGTTTTTGGACAAGCACAAATGGTTATTGTTGGCAGTATTGCTGCCTTTTTAGTATCACAATTACTAGATGCATTTATCTTTCAATACATCAAAAGTAAAACAGGAGATAAGTTTATCTGGTTGCGAAGTACTGGGAGTACACTTTTTTCACAATTAATTGACTCCTATATCGTTTTGTACATTGGATTTGTTTTGCCCGGTTCCTTAACATTTGCAGAGTATATGAAAATAGCTCCAACAAACTATGTGTTGAAAATAGTTATCGCTCTTGCGTTAACTCCAGTCATTTATTTAGGACATTATTTAGTAAAAAAATACTTGAATAAGAAAGAAATTAAAGAATCAATTTAAGGTATTTACTTTTTGCTTTCTTGCAATAATTACAATTAAATAGATACATGCAATTGTTGCCATTATAGCTCCTATTAAAAATGTAATAAAAATTGTTGATTTTGTGCTATCATAACTTACCAAGGTTAATAATGCACCAAACATTATTCCAAATTCTAAGGCAATAAACATCGTTCCTGCTCCAACTCCTCTGCGATCTTCATGCGATAAATCCGCTGTCCAAGCAAACATTGTAGGACTTGTTATGCCTGTTGCAATTCCAAAAATAATAGCTGCAAAAATATAAGAAACAATAGAGTTTGAAGTCCCCACTAATAACATACTTATCACCAATATAAAACAACCAATTAATAGCGTTTTTTCTCGGCCAATTCTATCTGAAAGTGAGCTAGTAAGCAAGCGAATTAAAATCGTTGCAATTACATAGATTCCAAAGAAAAAACCTTTATTTGAAATGCCTAAATATGTTGATAAATCTGGGGTAAGAACAAAAATCATCCCGGAACACATTGCACTAAGAAGCATGACAAATGCAGCGGGTAAAACATTTGGTTCAAAAACATCTTTCCAGGATATTCTGAGGAGTTTGAAATTAAATTTTTGTTGATTTACCAATGTTTCTTTTATCCAAAAAACAAGGATGAAAGCGATTAAGGAAAAGAGTGCTCCAATCAGAAAAAGAATTGTGAAGCCAAAGGATAAATAAATCCATGAACCTAAGGTTTGTCCAACTCCAATACCTAATGAAATAAAGGTTCCCCAAATCCCCATTGCATGGCCTCTTGATTTCTCTGGTATTAAATCTGTAAGTAAAGCTGTAGCTCCAGTTGGTGCAAATCCTGCGCTAAATCCATGCAAAAACCTTAAAATCAGAAAAAATAAAACGGAATAAGAAAAAGGATAGATTAGCATCACAATAAAGGAACAAATTATTCCTAAGTAGATTACTTTTTTTCTGCCTATCGTGTCTGCTAATTTCCCTGAAAATGGTCGCGATATGGCCGCTGATATTGTAAACAAGGTGATGATTAATCCTTTTTTGTCAGCTCCATCTAAAATACTTATGTAATTATTTAGTTCTGGAAGAATTAAATTAAAACTCGTCATGAAAAAAAACATAGCGAGGCACATCAGCCAAAAATTCTTACTATATTTATTTTTCATGCGCAAAAGTACAGCTTATTCGTTTGCGCTTGAACTAAAAAGTTGTGTATGTGTTTTAAATTTATGACTAAAACTTTTTTATTAGCGATTACATTGATTTTTATTGTAGGATGTTCGGCTCAAAACGAAATCAATAATGGAAGTACAAAAAACCAAGAAACAGAAATGTTTAATGGAAAGGCCCTTCCAAAAAATGTGTGTAATGTTATCCGTGATGGTGGAACTGAAGCTGCTTTTACAGGTAAATATTGGGATCATCATGAAAATGGTGTGTATAAATGTGTAGCGTGTGAGTCTGTACTTTTTTCTAGTGAAACTAAATACGACTCAGGTTCAGGTTGGCCTAGTTTTTACGATGTTTTAGTAAATGGAAATGTAAAAAAGAAGAATGATTTTTCGTATGGGATGAAAAGAATTGAAGTTCTCTGCAATAAATGCGATGCTCATTTAGGACATTTATTTGATGACGGTCCAAATCCAACGGGTCTTCGTTATTGTATAAATTCTGCTTCACTAGATTTTGTTGCAGATGAGAAATGATTTTAAATTGAATTTATGATAGAAGAGGCAACATTAGGTGCTGGATGTTTTTGGTGTATTGAGGCCTGCCTCATAGAATTAAACGGTGTAAACGAAGTGTATCCTGCATACGCTGGCGGTGAAATTGTTAATCCAACATATGAACAAATATGTACAGGAAATACAGGTCACGCTGAGGTAGCAAGAGTAATTTTTGATACTGATAAAATTAGTTTTGAAGAACTTTTGGAGGTATTTTGGTTTATTCATAATCCTACGCAATTAAATCGCCAAGGAAATGATGTTGGTTCTCAATATCGTTCTGTAATTTTTTATCATTCAGAGGAGCAGAAAAATATTTCAGAGAGTTACTTAAAGCGACTAAGCGAAGAAAAAGTTTGGGATGAGCATATCATGACGGAAATTACCCCAGTTTCAACATTTTATAGAGCTGAGAATTACCACCACAACTATTTTGCATTAAATCCTCAAAATATGTACTGCCAAGCTGTAGTTCGACCTAAAGTTGAAAAATTTAGAAAAGTATTTGCGGAAAAAAGAAAGAAGTAAAAATTAGTTATTCTGGAGCCAAGCGTAAAACGATTCCATCTATTTCATCGCTTAATTGAATCTGACAACCCAATCGACTATTTTCTTTCACAAAAAAAGCTTGGTCCAGCATATCTAATTCTGCATCGTTTTGCGGTGGAAGCGGTGTTTCGGATTCTAAATAGCATTGACAAGTTGCACACATTGCCATTCCGCCACATTCTCCGATAACGGGCAAATCATAGGCTTTACAAATTTCCATGACATTCATATTCATATCCGTTGGCCCTTTCAGCAAATGATGCTTATTTTCTCTATCAATAATTGTTAGACTTATTTCATTCATCACTATTTTATTTTAATTGTAAATCCGCAGTAAATTGCTACCATTGAATTGTGTTGCATATTGTCTTAGTCCATATTCTGAATTAGTCATCGGAGAACCATCGTACAAGGAAAAAGTAGCATTGTTGCACGTATCTTTGAGCACCAAGAAATTATTTTCATCCGGAAATAAGGGCAAAAAACAAGTTCCTTCTGGATCTGCGGGTGAATGTCTATCGAATGCAATAAATTCATCGATTGATCTGCGGTAAACAATTATTCCTCGAGAACCACCATTAACATAAGCCCAACCTCCAACTCCTGTCAACTCAATGTAGCTCGGTAGATTGATGTCTATTGATATGTCAAATGGAATATTTGGAATTATATTAGCGTTATTTTTACTACACTTTGATGAAATTAGAAGTAAACAAATAATTATAAAAGCAAGTGATTTCATAAGGTAAAGATACAAAAACTGTTTATGGTTTTATTATTCAACTATAATTTACCCATTTTTTCTTCCCATTCACTCATTAAAATACTGAGTTCTGTTTTTTTTAACTCAAAAGCTGAAAGTAAATCGCTGTGAGTTTTACCATTGGAAAAATCAAGTTGTCCAATTGCAACTGTTTGCTCTTCTATTTCTCGCTCAACTCCAGCTATTTTTTCTTCTATTCGTTTCAGTTCTTTTTCAACTTTTTTATTCTCTTCTATTTTCTTAGGGTTAAGCACCTCTTTTTCTTTTGTAACTACTATAGCTTCTTTTTTCTCATTTTTAGTCTCAAAAGCTGGGAATTTATTCATTTTATAATCTAAATATTCTTTTAAACTAAAATGATGGATCTTCAAACCTTGATTTTCGATATCCCAAATTCTATTTGTTAATCCATCTAGAAATTCTCGGTCGTGAGAAACAACAACAAAAGTTCCTTGGTAGCTTTGCAGTGCTTTTTTTAGTACATCT
>CAMDDR010000007.1:0-51937 GCA_945892995.1 Chitinophaga pinensis
CGTGAATCAAGTTTTCATCAATTAAACAGTCGCGTCGACAAAAAGATTTTTCTTGAAAAATTTTCAATGGATTTTTATTTAGACATTCAAAATGCTTATGCCTATAAAGCTGTTTTAGCACCAACAATGTTAGTGGAAACAGACGCAAATGGAGCTCCAATTGTTGACCCCAACGACCCTAGTCGATATAAAACGAAGTTGATTGAAAATGCAACTGGCATTTTACAACCCACAATTGGAATAATCATTGAATTTGCTGCAAAAAAGAATAAAAAATAATTTTACTTTTTATTCTTTCCAGTTGTCATAGCCACCAATCAGGTTATACACTTTTTTGAAACCCAATTTCTTGAAATCTGAACAGGCAGATGTACTTCTTCCTCCGGCAGCACAGTAAACTAAAATAGTTTTTTGTTTATCTAGCTTAGAAATAGTTTCCGGAAAAGATTTAGAGAAGTAATCAATATTAATAGCATTTTTAATGTGAGCTTCCGAAAATTCTACTGGAGTTCTAACATCAATAACTAGCACATTTCCTTTAGTGATTAGTTCCTTAAATTCCTCTCGAGTAATTTTTTTTTGAGAGAATAAAGAAATAGGTAGAAATAGGAGGATAATTAGAGATTTCATAAATCTAGAAGCGAATAAATAAATATAACAATATTCAAAATGAGATAAAAGAGTGCAGGAAAACTTGAACTTAGACTATCTTTTACCCGAAGTCGTGTAAAGAAGGCAAAAAACATCAACAAGCTTAATCCTGCAGAAGAATAAATAAGTATAGTAGGATTGATAAGTCCAAAAATTAATCCAATTGAACCACTTAATTGCGAAAAAGCAACAAATAGAGCGATGTTTGGTAATCCAAATCGCTTAAATTCTTTCTCCATTTTTGAAGAAAAAAAATAGCTTGTCCCATAAAGAAAAAAAGAAAAACTAGAAAGAAGGATACAAAATAACAATTCGCCTAAAGCTTATAAAGAACAACAAGATTGGAAAGCAAGATAAATACACAAGGATAAAAGGATAAAAGAAGGGATTCTCTTCTGTAAAGGATTTTTTACTTTAAAATGAAAGTATTGAGCAGAAAGCATAAAAAATGCCATAAATATTGACGAATAAAAAACATAGCAAGGTTGACAAATCCCAACTAATAACAAAGTTGCAAGCGCAATTTTTGCTGCTCCTACAGCGCTTCGGATAGTTACGCTTAGACCAAATTGTTTGAATTCTTTTTCAACATTGTGAAAACGAAAAACCCAAACAAATAGAACTGAAATTGCAACAATAAGTTGGGAAATAATGAGTAGATCTTTCATATTTTATTTACTTACTTTGAATGACAAATATAAATAGATTTTGGAATAGTTTAATATTTAATTTTTTTAAGATCAATAACTATTTATGTTTTTTTTAAAGAAATATAATCTAAACTCATAGAAAAAATTATCGCTTAGAAATTTTGTTATTGCTTATAGGTCGTTGAAGCTGGCATTTGAAGCGATTAATTTCTTGATTACGAATTTTTTGATGTTTTGTTTTGCAATTCTCTACTCGTTCACGCCATAGTTTGTAAGAAGAAAATTTTAGTTCTTTTTTCATTAATTCCTTAACTTGATCCTCACGCAAATTAAATTGCATAAAAATAGCGTCAAAAGGAGTCCTGTCTTCCCATGACATTTCAATTATTCTATTAATATCTTTTTCGCTTAAAATCATTTGATGGATGACATTCCTCCGTCTAAATGTAGAATTTGACCAGTCATCCATTTTGATGCATCAGAAAGCAAAAAAGTAGTCATGTTTGCTAGGTCTTCAGGATCTCCAACTTTCTTTAAGGGATGGCGCAATGCGCTAGCTTCTATTTTTTCAGGAGAACTTAATAAGCGACTTGCCATCGGAGTATTTGTAAGTGACGGAGCAATACAATTGACACGAATTTTTGGTGCAAATTCTGCAGCAAGTGATCTAGTAAGTCCTTCAATTGCACCTTTGCTAGCTGCAACAGAAGCATGAAATGGCATTCCTGTTTGTACAGCTACTGTACTGTAAAGAATTATTGATGCGGAATCGGATAGCGCTAAATTTTTTGAGTAAGATTGGATGCTTTTTATTGCGCCAAGCACATTTATTTGGAAATCTTCCAAAAAGTTTATGCTTTTTAGGGATTGGAAAGGTTTTAAATTAATTGTACCTGGAAAATATACTAATCCGTCTATTAAAGTATCAACGATAGGCATTGGGTCATCAGAAGAAATATCATATTGATGGAAAAAATCAAATGGTGCATCAGGTTTAGTCCTTGAAATTGAAATAACCGTATGACCTTCTGTTTTAAGTTGTTTTGCAACTTCTTTTGCTACTGCAGACGAAGCACCTATCAATAAAATTGTTTTCATTAACTAGAAACATTTAAAATGCTAAAATGTTTATTCTCTTTCTATGTTTTCTTTTAATAAATCATGGACAATTGTTCCTGAGGAAACAGAAAAATAAAGAATAAATTCATCTTCATTAGAAATAATTGGAAAAATTTCTTCTTGTGAACAGATTGCTTTAAATTCTTGATGAGCTATTTTTTTAAAGTGCTTTTCAATTATTTTAGCGTCTTCCCAAAAATCATCTTCAACCAAATAGATTGAAGGTTCAGGATTATTGGTGAAAAATTGTTCTTCATCAGAATTTTTTAACGCCCAAGCAATAAATAATGGAGTAGGTGTGATGGAAATAAATCCTCGATTGACAGTTTTCATTTTACTTCAGTTAAGTGATAGTTAGAATAGCTAAACCATTTTGCTTTCTGTTGCTTTTTTTGAATAATTATAAATTTTATAGGGTCTGCTATTTTTGAAAAACGCACACAATTTATCCAATCACTTGAGTTTAGATTATTGTCAGATTCAATAATATGAATAGATTTAGTTGTTGTAATAAGCATAAAGAATGTTTTTGAGAATTTTACTTTCTGAAACAACTCAATACTATTACAGTCTTTGCCATAACAATCTAAATAATTAAAAAATGCATTTTTCATGGCATTGGAATCTAAATAGTCAATTTGTAGATGTTTTACCTCAGAATTTTTAGATTCCAAAATAAAATTAAATATCTTTTTGTTTGGAAAGCGCTCAATAAAGGGCTTTTCTGTATTTACAGTTATTTTTGTAACTTCTAAGCCTATGGAATCTTGATTGTAAAAATCAAATAAAGTAATTAGAGTGTCCTTTTTTTTATTAGAAATAAGGGGCTCAGGTTTATTGTTTTTTTCTTTATTGTATAATTTTACTTTTTTATCATTCGTACTCGAAGTACATCTAAAAAGAATTTGGATTGTTAAAAAAAATGAAGCAATAATAAAAAAACGCATAAAAATCATTATGGAAGCTAAATTAAAGAAACAATTTTAAACTATTTTATTTTTACTATGAAAACTAATTTAATTCATTTACTATTACAAAGTTTTTTTTTGAATGGAATTACTAAATTTGTATTATAAAATTAATTTTATGAAAAATACTATTTTTTTATTTTCTCTTTTATTTTCTCTTATTTCTTGCGGGGTAAAAGTTCCTTATACTAATGAATTACGTGATCAGTTTAGTCTAGATTCAGACGAAAAAATGAGAAATGTTCAGTTTTCTATATCACATACTATCATATTAGATCAAGAGTTAGAGTCAGATAGCCAAAATACTACAACTAATGGCACACTCATTTCTAGTTCAAATACTAAAAAAGAATCCATTATAATCCCTGTTGGCACAAAATGTGTTTTCGATCAATTTGGAACTAAGGGTGAAATAATTGTAAGATTTGAACTTGGTGACGAAAAAGTATTGGTTTTTTTACCTAAAGTTGAAGGAACTAAAAATCGGCGCTACTATTTTCAAGCTGATTGGTCTGCTGAAGGTGGTCCAAAAGTAAATTATGGAGGAAATGTGTTTAAAGTTAATTTAATTCGCGGTTTTGCGCGTTCTGCTCATTTAATTGTAGTTAAGAAAAATCTACAGAAAAATAAACGCAAAGAGCGTGTTGTCAAAGGATTAAAAGTGTAATTCAGTACACTTTTAGAAAGTAATTAAATGAAACAAGAAGAACTAAGACAAATTGAATTCAATCGAGATGGATTTGATAATTCTGAATTACTGAGTATATACAAAAAATTACTGCTCCCAAGATTAATCGAGGAGAAAATGCTTATTCTTCTCCGACAAGGAAAAATCACAAAATGGTTTTCAGGGTGGGGGCAAGAAGGAATTTCTGTTGGTTGTTCCTACGCAATGGAAAAAGAGGAGTACATTTTGCCGATGCACAGAAATCTAGGTGTTTTCACTACACGCGAAATTCCTTTAAATAGACTTTTTTCTCAGTTTCAAGGCAAACTTTCAGGTTTTACAAAAGGTAGAGATCGGTCCTTTCATTTTGGAACTCAAGAATATAAATTAGTAGGAATGATTTCCCATTTAGGACCTCAACTTGGAATTGCAGATGGTATAGCACTTTGTAATAAAATAAAGAAGAATAAAAAATCAACACTTGTTTTTACAGGAGATGGTGGAGCTTCTGAAGGGGATTTTCATGAATCTTTAAATGTCGCAGCGGTTTGGGATTTACCCCTTATTTTTTGTGTTGAAAATAATCAATGGGGTTTATCCACACCTTCCGAAGAACAATTTCGCTGTAATCAATTTATAGATAAAGGTATTGGATATGGAATGAATGCTATTCAAGTCGATGGCAATAACATTTTAGAGGTAATTCGAACTGTCCGAAAAATAAATGAGGAAATTCGTGAAAGCCCTAAGCCTTATTTATTAGAATTAATGACTTTTCGCATGAGAGGACATGAAGAATCTTCAGGCACGAAATATTATCCTGAGGGATTGCAAGATGAATGGGCAAAAAAAGATCCTATTTTGAACTTTGAATTGTATTTACTTGAGCAAGAAATTCTCACAAAAGAGTCCATTGAAGAAATTAAAAAATCCTTTAAGGATGAAATTCAAGCAGGATTTGACACAGCAAATGCTGAAGAGGCAATTATTCCAAATATAGAGCTTGAATTAGCAGATATTTATGCTCCATTTAAACAAGAAGTTCAAAAACCGAATGGACCTCTTGTTGAAAAACGATTTATTGATGCCATTCAAGATGCTTTAATTCAATCTATGGAGCGATATCCTGACTTAATTTTGATGGGGCAAGACATTGCAGAATATGGTGGCGCTTTTAAAGTTACGGAGGGTTTACTTGAAAAATTCGGAAAAGAAAGAGTTCGCAATACACCACTTTGTGAATCTGCTATATTAGGAGCAAGTTTGGGTTTATCAATTTCAGGAATGAAAGCAATGGTAGAAATGCAATTTGCAGACTTTGTTACCTGCGGATTTAATCAAATAATCAACAATTTAGCGAAAATAAATTGGCGCTGGGGTCAAAATGCTGACGTTGTTGTTCGAATGCCAACAGGTGCAGGAACGGCAGCTGGACCTTTTCATTCTCAAAGTAATGAAGCCTGGTTTTTTCATACTCCAGGTTTAAAGATTTTATATCCTTCAAATCCTTATGATGCAAAAGGCTTGCTAAACGCAGCAATTGAAGACCCAAATCCTGTCCTATTCTTTGAACACAAAGGACTTTATAGAAGTATTAAAGAAGAAATCCCTTCGGATTATTATACTGTTGAAATTGGAAAAGCAGCAATCGTTTCTGAAGGAAAGGATTTTACAATTATAACTTACGGAGCCGGTGTTTATTGGGCTAAAGAAGCTTTAACAAAGTTTCCCGATACAAGTGCCGAAATAATTGACCTAAGAACATTGTTGCCTTTAGATACAGAGAGTATTTACACTGCAGTTAAAAAAACGGGGAAAGTTATTTTACTTCACGAAGATTGTATGATGGGAGGAATTGGTGGTGAATTAGCTGCTTTAATTTCAGAGAATTGTTTTGAATACTTGGATGCTCCAGTTGTTCGTGTTGCTTCATTAGATACTCCAGTTCCATTTGCAGTTGCTTTGGAAGAACAATTCCTTCCAAAAGAAAGATTAATCTCAGCTATTTCAAAGTTATTAAACTACTGATTTGAAGCTAAAACTTCTTTTAGAGAAATACATATTTAACTTACTTTTTAAACTGAGTTTTGTTTTACTTATTTTAGAAGTTTATAGAATACTTCTCCTATTTTGTAATGGCGAGTCCTTTCCTGATTTTGGTGTTAAAGAACATATAATAGGACTTTGGTTTGATTGTATTACAATTACACTTTTTTTCTTGCCTTTTATCTTTCTTAGTGCAATTCCTCTCCCATTAATTACTGAAAAAATAAGGTCTATTGTTTTATTTATTGTTTTTACTCTTAGTAGTGCTGTAGTCTTTTTATTTAATGCGCTCGATGTGGCCTATTTTTCCTACGCCCATAAACGAACTAGTTATGATTATTTAAAATTCATGTTAAATAGTGACGAAACAGGAAGTCTGGCAGGAGATTTTATAGTAGAATTTTGGTGGCTTATTTTATTCTTTATTGTTTCTTTCGGTTTATTACTTTTTACATATTTTAAGTCTAAATCAGTTCAAATAAGTTACAGGGAACCTAAAAAATGGGTGTATTTCCTTCTAACCATAGCTTTAACAATCGTAATTGGTCGCGGTGGATTTCAGTTGAAACCAATTGGAATTCTAGAGTCTACTAATTATGTCAGTATTGAAAATTCGCCAGCTGTTTTAAATTCTGCATTTACGCTATTAAAAACCTATCAGTTTAAGGGAGTGGAGAAAAAAACATTTTTTTCGGATTCTGAAATAAAAAAATATTTTAATCCTATTCAGAATGGGAATCCACAAAATTTAGTAAAGGACTCTCAAAATGTTGTTTTCATCTTATTAGAAAGTTTCGGCTCTATGTATTGCGGACCTAATAATCCTGAGAGTTTTACACCGTTCTTAGATTCTATTCTTTTAAAGTCAATGTATTTTGAACACGGAATTGCAAATGGCCGCACGTCTATGGATGCCTTACCTGCGGTTATTTCATCAATTCCAATGTGGATGAATGAAAGTTTTATTCTTTCTTCGTATAGTTCAAATCAATTCCAGGGAATACCAAGTATTTTGAAAGGGAATGGTTATTCATCCGCTTTTTTTCATGGAGCTACAAATGGCTCTATGCGCTTTGATGCGTTCACCTCAGCAGCTGGATTTGATAGCTATTATGGACGAACAGAATACAACAATGAAGCTCACTTTGATGGAAATTGGGGAATTGAGGACCATCATTTTTTAGCTTGGTCTTTAGGTCAAATGGATAAAATGAAAAAACCTTTCTTTTCAATGGTTTTCACACTTTCTTCGCATCATCCTTTTACAATTCCAAAAGCCTATCGAAAAAAGGTGAAAAAAGGACCTGAACCTCTTTGTTCTACGATAAGTTATGTTGATATAGCATTACGGGAATTTTGGAATAAAGCACAGAAAAAATCTTGGTTTAAAAATACGATTTTTGTTTTTTGTGCTGATCATGTTGGTCCAACTGGTCGATCTGATAGAAGTGATTTAGCTTGGTTGCATAGAGTTCCTATTGCGTTTTATCATCCAACAGTTCCTTTACCACATATTGATTCTTTAGTACCTTTTCAACAAATAGATATTTTACCAACATTAATGGACCTTTTGAATATTCGATCAAAGTATTATGCATTTGGCACTTCTTATTTTAACAAGCAGAAACAGCCAAAAATTATTTATGCACAAGAAAATTTAATGGCATATCAAGGCACAAAGGATTTATTAGTTTGGAATTTATCTTCAATGAAGAAAAGAAGTAAATCAGATGATTTAGAAATAAAAAAAATGAAAGCAATCTATCAACAATACACAAATGATCTGATTGAAAATAAAATGACCCCCTAAAATTTAATTATTTTTTAATATTAAATTAATGTAAATTTGTTTTTGTAGATTGATAATAAAAATTATTTTCAGGTTTTAACCACAAGTTTTATTTTATTTTTAGTCACTTAATCATATAAAATGTTCCTTATGGATAAGAAAATATCTCTTCTATTTCTTCTAATTTTTATTTCACTTTCATCATTTGGGCAAAATTTTTATGACAGAGCGACTGTTCAAAAAATAGAAATTTTCTTTACCGCTGCAAATTGGGATGCACAATTAGATGCCGCATACGCATCAGATGCTTTTATAATTGCAGATTCTGTTCGTATTAATGGCATTAATACCTTTGACAGTGTTGGAGTAAAATACAAGGGTAACTCATCCTATAATCCAAATAATAATAAAAATCCACTTCACATAGAGTTAGATTATATTAAAGGAAGTCAAGATTACCAAGGATACACAAATATCAAACTTCAGAATGGTTACCAAGATCCTTCAATGATTCGTGAGGTTTTGTCGTATGCAATTTTAGAACAATTTATGGATTGCTCAAAAGCAAATTTTGCAAATGTTTATATCAATGGAACACTTAGAGGACTCTATTCAAATGCTGAGAGTGTTAACAAAAAATTTAATGGAGATCATTATTATTTGAGTAATGATTCTTTTTTTAAGTGTAATCCTACTGGTGGAGCAGGACCTGGAACTACTTCAAGTCCAGATTTAAAATATATCAATGCAGATAGTAGTTCTTATTTCTCTTCCTATGAATTAAAATCAGATTTTGGTTGGAATCGCCTAGTAGATTTAATTACTATGCTAAATAATAATACGAGTTTATTAGAAAGCAAGCTAGATGTAGATCGCGCACTTTGGATGTTGGCTTTTAATAATGTACTTGTTAATCTTGATTCTTACAATGGTGCATTTCGTCAGAATTATTATTTGTCTTGGGATTTAAACAATCGTTTTGTGCCAACAGTTTGGGATTTGAACATGAGTTTCGCTTCTTTTCCGGGAGGAACAGGCTCAGGAGCATATACTGCAACAACCTTAGATCCAATGTCTAATAGTACTTCCGAAGTTCATCCTTTGATTGTAAAACTGATGGCAAATCCAATGTACAAAAGAATGTATTTGGCACATATTCGAACTATTGTACAAGAAATTTTTATGACGCAAGAATATCTTACTCTAGCAAATTCACTCAGAAGCACTATAAATTCGTATGTTCAAGCAGATATTTATAAATTTTTCACCTATACACAATATCAAAATAGTTTAACAACTGCTGTAACAGGTGGGGGAATGGGCGGAGGGTCTACAATCCCAGGAATTCAAGCCTTAATGGCTGCTAGAGCAACATATTTCAGCACAAACTCAAATTATTTACTTGCTGCACCTATAATTTCATCATTTGGAGCGAGTAATACTACTCCTAATTATAATCAATCAATTTATATTACAGCAACTTGTGTAAATGAATCATCCGTTTATTTAGGATATCGCTTGAACCATCAATTAAAATTTAACCGCGTTCAAATGTTTGACGATGGTCAACATGGAGATGGCGCAGCTGGTGATCATATTTTTGGTTTTCAAGTTACTTTAAGTGGTACAGCGTTTGAATATTATATTTATGCTGAAAATTCAAACGCAGGATTGTTTAGTCCAACAAGAGCAGAGCATGAATACCACTCTATTCAAATAAACTTTCCTTTTTGCACAAATGGAAATGTAGTAATCAATGAAATTGTCGCTAGTAATTCTTCTTCATTATATGATTCAAATGGAGAGAGCGATGATTGGATAGAATTGTACAATACAACATCTTCAGCAATAAACTTATCGGGAATGTACCTTTCTGATGATGCAATAAATCTTACACTTTGGCCATTTCCACTTGGAACGATAATTCCTGCAAATTCCTATTTAATTGTTTGGTGTGATGATGATTTGGAGCAATCTGGCGTCCATACAAACTTTAAACTAAGTTCATTGGGTGATCTTTTGATATTTGGAAATGGTGCAATTGCATATAATCAAGTTGCTTTTGGAATTCAAACAACTGATATAGCTTACGCAAGATGTCCTGATGGTGGTGCAAGTTTTAACTTTGTAAGCCCTACACCAAACGCTAACAATAATTGTATGGCAGGCACGAATGAATTGGAAAATTCTTTTGAACTTTCCTTGTTTCCAAATCCAGTTAATGAAACATTAACAATACAAATTTCAGATTCTAAGATATATGAAATCTGCATTTATGATTTACAAGGAAGGATTGTCCTTGAAAAACAAACTTTTTCAAATCTAAACACGCTTTCAACCTCAGCTTGGAATAATGGTATTTATCAAGTAAAAATTACAGATTTTGAAGGTAAATCGATTAACAAAACGCTTGTAAAAATCTCAAAGTAAGATTTACTTACTCTTTTTACTAGTAGATAAGTAGTTGAGAATTTTCATATCTACTTCACTTAAGGGCAAAGATCTTCGCTCCATCATGTTATTAGCTGCCTCGATGGCTTTATCAAACTTAAACTCAACATATGGTTGACTAAATCCCCATGAAAATGAAGGTATAAATTTTGGTGGAAAATCAGCGCCAAATACCGTTGCAGAAACTCCAACTACGCTTGCAGTATTAAACTGTGTATTTATAGCACTTTTTGAATGGTCACCCATAAAAAGGCCCATAAATTGTTGCTTTGTTTCAACTTCAGCTAACTTTTCGTAGGAGTAAGAAGAAATTTTACCATAATTATTTTTAAGATTGGAAGAATTTGTCCCAGCTCCTAAATTACACCATTCTCCAATGACAGAATTTCCAATAAAACCATCGTGACCTTTGTTTGAAAATGACTGAAAAATTACATTGCTAATTTCTCCGCCAATTTTACAATGAGGACCAATTGTAGAAGCACCATAAACCTTTGCACCAAGTTTTAAGGTACTGTTGTCACAAAGCGCAAAAGGACCGCGAATTAAAGATCCTTCCATTATTTCAGCATTATGACCAATGTAAATTGGACCAGTTGTTGTATTTAGAATTGCTCCTTCAATGATTGCACCTTCTTCAATAAAAATAAATTTAGAATCTCCAATTAGTGTATTTGTTTTTGAAATTTTTTGAGATTTCCTATTATTTGTTAGCAAATCAAAGTCCTGTATTAAAACTTGTTCATTCATTAGGAATAAATCCCATCGTTCTTTAATTATTATTGGTGCTTCACCTTTGAATTGCAGTTTATTTTTTCCGTCTCCACGTTTTGCAAGCCATTGTTTATCTAAGAATAAAGTTGAATTATCTTCTAGATTAAAAACTGCAGCAGCAATATCTTCATTTGGTATAACTGAGGCATTTACTTGAATGGCGTCATTAAGTTGGATGAATTTTTCCTGTAAATATTTTTCAGTGGTAAAGCCGATTTCAGCTTCTGGAATGTACATTTTCCAACGCTCATTATTGCAAAGAATTCCCATGCGAAGATTACCAAGAGGACGAGTTAAAGTCAAAGGTGCAAAGCGAAGGTGTAATTTATTATCGTCAAGATTTATTTTCATAATCAATTCGATTCTTTTGTAGTGAAAAATGAACTTAGGTACAAAAATACAAAAGTTAATGTTCCATTTATAATCAACATCTCATATCCGAATTTATAAGCTCCAAATAGATTTGCAGAAAATTTGTCGAGATAGAAGCAAAGAATAGGAATCAGAACACAGATAAATGGAACTAAAATTGCACTAGGATTTCTTTTAGTAAAAATACCAAAAGCAAATAATCCAAGTAATGGACCATAAGTATAACTTGCAATTTTTAAAATAAGTGAAATTAAATCTGTCCCTGGATTTGCAGTAACATACATTTTTGTCAATAGAATAATAATTAAGAATAATAGAGAAAAGCCAATATGAACTATTAATTTTAATTTCTGTCTTTGTTTTTCTTCTCGCTTATTGAAATTTAAAAAGTCGATGCAAAAGCCAGTAGTTAAAGCTGCAAGAGCGCTGTCTGCAGATGCATAAGATGATGCTGTTATTCCTAATAAAAAGAAAACGCCAGCTATTTTTCCGAAATTATTAAGAGCCAAGGTAGGAAATACATGGTCTGTAATAACTTTTCCATCGTTCATTGGTAATTCTATACCTTTTGAATTAGAATAAACGTACAAGGCGCCACCAAGTAATAAAAACAGAAAATTGGTAAATACTAAAATCGTCGTGAACGAATACATGTTCTTCTGAGCATCACCAATTGTCTTGCACGTAAGATTTTTCTGCATTAAATCCTGGTCTAAGCCGGTCATTGCAATTGCCAAGAACATGCCACCAAAAAAGTGCTTTGGAAAATAGTTTTTTGCCATTGGATCATCAAAGAAAAATACCTTTGACATACTGCCGCCGCTAGAAGTTTTTGAGGCGCTAATCTTTTCAAATAAACCAAAAAAGTCAAGATTTAAAGCTTGTGAGATAATAATAGTGCAGATAACAACGGAGCTAATTAAAAAAACAGTTTGAAATGTATCAGTATAGACTATTGTTTTAATTCCACCTTTGAAGGTGTAAACCCAAATTAAAGCGATTGTTATAACTGCTGTTAACCAATAAGGAACTCCGAGATCATCAAATAAAAATAACTGTAAAACAATCGTTGCTAAATAAAGGCGAATTGCTGAACCAAGTGTACGAGATAAAATAAAAAAACTTGCTCCCGTCTTGTAGCTTATTATACCAAAACGTTTTTCTAAAAATTCATAGATTGAAGTGACATTTAATTTGTAATACAAAGGCATTAGAACTTGTGCAATAACAATGTATCCAAGTACGTAGCCTAAAACTACTTGAAAATACCCCATTCCATCGTTCATGACTTGCCCTGGAACTGAAATGAATGTTACGCCAGAAAGTGAGGCACCAATCATTCCAAAAGCTACAAGATACCATGGGCTTTGTCGGTTTCCAGTGAAGAAAGTTTCACTTGTAGCATTTTTTGATGTAAAATGGGCAATAAGAATCAGAACAATAAAATAGCTCGATAAAACTAAAAAAATTAAGGTAGTCGACATTTGTATAATTTGATTGTAAAAATAAAGAAAGGATTTCATCTATTTTCAAAGATTATAGCTTTCTTCAACTTCTAACTTTATATTTGCAAAAAATAAATATAATGGGCCCAATATTTTTTCTTGCAATTTTAGGTAGTACATCTATTTCAATCAATATAATCGTCTTTTTATTTTTAAAGAGGCAAAGTCAAAAAGAACAAGTCAATTTAGAAGTTGAATTAAAGAAACAAAGACAAGAATTCTTTTTGCCAAATAGGGTGGATGCCTATGAGCGTGCTATATTATTGATGGAACGCTTGCATCCGAATTCCTTAGTGATGCGTTTGAATAATCCAAGTTTACCTGCGAAAATAATGCATGCTGAATTTTTAAAAACAATTCGTGAAGAATTTGACCACAATATTACACAGCAGCTTTTTATTTCACCAATAGCGTGGAAACTACTCAGAGATTCTAAAGAAGAGCTTGTGAAATTAATTAATCTAGCTGCTAGTCAGGTTCAAGAGAATGCTACAGCAATTGAGTTATCTGCAAAGATCTTTGAGCTTGTGGCACAATTAGAAAAATTACCATCAGAAGTAGCTACTGAATTTTTGAAAAAGGAATTTCAAGAATTATTTTAGACTGCTTTATTCTTATTCTTTTTTGCTTTAATAAATTCAATAAGCATTGGTAAAACAGATATAAATATAATTCCGAGGCAAACTAAATCTATGTGTTTCCTTATCCATTCAACTTCTCCAAGAAGATAACCTGCAATTGTTAAACTGAAGACCCACAAGAACCCACCAACTAAATCATAAAAGAAAAACCGATTGTAATTCATTTTGCCAATTCCTGCAACAAAGGGTGCAAATGTGCGAACAAAAGGAACAAAGCGTGCCATTATAATTGCCTTTATACCATTTTTAGCAAAAAATAATTCTGTTTGATCGAGGTATTTTTTATTCACGATAGGCTTATCTCTAAATTTAAATTGAAATACCTTCAAACCAATTTTTCTACCAATCCAATAATTACAATTATCTCCCAAAACTGCTGCAATAAGTAACAAAAACAGTAAGTAAGCTAAATCTAGTTCACCAGAAGCAGCAAAGATGCCTGCAGTAAATAAAAGAGAATCGCCAGGGAGAAAAGGCATTGCTACCAATCCAGTTTCGATAAAAATTACTAAAAATAAAATGTCATAAATTGCAGAAGAATAGTTTTCAAAAAACCATTTAAAATCTAATTTTATAATGTGCTGAAATACTTCTAAAAGTTCGTTTAAAAAACCCATATTAATCTAGTTTTAAAGAGGAGTCAACTGTTTGTATCCAAGCAAGAATTCCACCATTCATAATAAAAACCTCGTTTATCAACCCTTCAGTTGTGATTAAATTTGCAAGCGCCTCAGCTCTTTTTCCCGAGCGACACATTAAAACAGTTTTTTTTGTGAGGTCTAATTCGGAAATACGCGCTGTAAAATCTGCCATTGGAATGTGTTTACATGAAATATTTGCAATTTCAAACTCGTAAAGTTCTCGAATATCAATTATTTCAATTTGATTATTATTTATGCCGATTTGGCATTCTTGAGGGCTAATTAAAAGCATGTTTTTTTTTTCCGTAAATATAGTTATTGAATTTATTTTTTAGTGAAATATTTTCCTTCTTTTTCAAGGTAAAAAAAGATATGGACTAGTTTATTTGTAGTTTTAATTTTAGGTTCATAGGTGTTTACGTCACTAGACTCCGGAGGACTTTCAACGCTGCCCTCATAAATTAAAATGTCTTTCACGTTTGAATATTGCCCAATTGCAGAAAATTGAATTGAATAAGCCTCAACATTTTTAGATCCTAAACCATCAAAATTCTTCCATTGAAAAATGCGTCTGGGAGTGTGATTGGATACAGTGTAAATATCTTTATAACTAGCGTTTCGAATTCTAAAATCAATTAGAAAATCCTTGAAATCACCAGAATTAATGTTTGTAAATGTAACATTTAAAGGAACTAGGGGCGAGGATGGGATGGCAATTGGAGGAGAGATTAAATCTAATCCACCGTCGTAATAAAAGATATAATTGTAATTCCCCATAAATCCAAGTTCCGCTCTTTTTGCAGGATTAGGTGATTTGCTAGCTTCGATTATTGCAAACGCCATTCTGTTTACAGTTATGACAGCATCAGTTTTTCCATCATTATCTAAATGTTCTTTGTAAATTTTAAAAGTAAATTTTTCAGAATTTGGAATTCGTAATTGTAACTTGATATGCTCTTTCGCATAAGCATCTAAATTTTTGTATTTATTGGCTTTTACTTTAGAGGTATTTTTCGTTTTATCTTTGTCTGAATCGGAACATGAATTCAAAAAAATAATTAAAACTAATACTTTAAATAGAATATATAAACTTTTCATTTTAATGTATTTAATTAAATATTAATTCATCTAAAAACAACCAAGTTGGATTTCCATTTCCAAGATGCCACTCTGGGCAATTTCCTGGATTGATAACTTTATAACGTATGCTTATTATTTTTTTAGCAAGAGGTAATTTCACCAAAAACTTTTCTTTTTTAGGATTCTCATCTTTATCTGTTGCTTGTGTAATTTTTATGAATTCTAATTTTTCAAAGTTCTTTCCATCTTGAGAAATTTCAATTTGTATTCCAGAAGGTAAGAAAATCCATGATTTTTGGTCGCGAATACAAGAGATTCCAAATTCCTGCAATTCACGTGGTGATTCAAAACTTACATCTGCAAGAATATCTTCACCATAAAATCCCTGCCAATCTCCAGTTCTAAATTCACTTCCTCCTTCAATTTCGTCTATTAATGAATTTGGACCTGAAGCAGCATATTGATTAGCGTATTTTGTTTTTAAATCTAAGCGAATAGAATTGTCTTTTTTTTTGAAATACCTATTTACAATTTGGCTTTCAAATAATTCGCCAGCACTTGATTTTCGCTGAAGTTTTAGTTCAATTAAGGTGCTTTTATCTATTTCAAAAGGCTTACTATATTTATTCCAAACATCTTTTTTAATGGAGTAAAAGAGTGTGAATTCATCTTGAGAATTAATTTTAAGAAATCCCATTTCAATTGAAATTTTAGTGTCAAATATTCTGTTTTCATTTAAAATAAAGGGCACTGGCACAAAATTAGAAGGAATATAATTTTCCGGCGATCCACTTATCCATTTATCATTAAAATTTGTTATGGTATCTGACATTTCGAGTTCTAAAATTCCACCATTCATTATTTCTTCATGTGATAAATAGCTGCGATAAATTGGCAGACCATTTAATTTTACAGACCGAATATATTTATTTTCGGGACTATTGTTTATTGCGCTTATTCTTAAAGATTTATTGTTTTCAAATTTTAACACGGCTTCATTAAAACATGGTCTTCCAATTTCATAATATGGTTTTCCTGGTGCTACTGGGTAAAATCCTAAACTACTTAATACAAACCATGAGGACATTTGTCCACAATCTTCATTTCCAGAAAGTCCATCTGGTGAATTAGAATACAATTCTTTCGTTATTTTATCAACGTAAAACTGAGTTTTGTGAGGAGAATTCGTATAGTTATATAAATAAGCCATGTGATGAGAAGGTTCATTTCCATGAGCATATTGACCAATTAATCCTGTAATATCGGATTGTTCTCTGCCAGAAAGTTTGCTCTGAGATGTAAATAATCTGTCTAGCCAGGATTCTAATGAATCTGCCCCACCTTGAATTTCTGCTAGTGTTTTGATTGCTTGAGGAGCAGCCATTGAATATTGAAATGCGTTAGCTTCAGTATAATTAAAATTAACTTCACTTGGCTCAAATGGAGAAAACCATTGTGCTGCACGTTTTGCACGCATAAATTTTGTTTGAGGGTCATAAAGATTTAAAAAGTTAAAAGACCGAAGTTCAAATTCTTTTTCACTTTTTTTATCACCCATTTTCTTTGCCATTTCTGATATACACCAATCGTCATAGGCATATTCTAAGGTTTTGGAAACAGATTCTGGTTCTTGATCTGAATCTATAAAACCATTTTTTGCATAGGGAATTTTAGCATATTCATTCAATTTAGCTGTGCTAATCATCGCGCTCAATGCTTTTGTAGTGTCAAATTGATTAATTCCTTTTAGATATGCGTCCGCGATAACAGATACGCTATGGTAACCAATCATACATTCTGTTTCATTTCCTGCTAATTCCCATACTGGAAGATCTTTTCCCTCATCAAATTGCCGTAAGAATGTTGTAATGAATTCATTTGATCTTTTTTGCTGCATTAATGTAAAGAGTGGGTGTGTCGCCCTATAAGTATCCCATAAAGAAAATACGGTATAATGTTTTTGATCATTTGAAATAGCATAAATTTTATTGTCTCGTCCGCGGTAATTTCCATTTACATCACTAAAAATATTTGGCGCTAAATAGCTGTGATAAAGCGCAGTGTAAAAAATTATTGCTTTTTCTTTGTCTTCTAATGAAATTTTAATTTTACTTAATTCTTCATTCCATTGTTTTAAAGTACTTGCTCGAACTTTTTCAAAATTCCATTCAGGAATTTCACTTAAAAGATTTTCTTTTGCTCCTGTAAGGTCGGCAGCAGACATTCCAACACGGAGAGAAATTTTATCAATATTGTTTGGAAATTCTAAGAGTAATTTGTGTTGACCTTTCTCATTAATTTTTGTAGATTTTATAAAAGGAATGGATGTTTCTAAATAAAAATAAAAGTGCTGTTTATTCGCCCAAGCTTGAGAGATTCGCGCGCCTTGAACGGCATTGTTTCCAATCGTTTCGAGTGAGTAATCTAAAACTCGGTCTCTATGATCTAAATCAATAAGGATATAGCGTTTTTCATCTTTATTATTAAAAGTATATTCATGAATTCCTGCACGTTGACTAACGGTTAGTCGAACTTGAATATTTGATTGATCTAAATGAACTTCATAAAATCCAGGGCTGGCTTTTTCACTTTCGTGTTTAAATGTAGATCCGTAACCATCTTTATTTAGATATCCAGGCGAAGTTTTTGGTGAATTAGACTGAGGGACAATTAATAAATCGCAATAATCAGGAACTCCAGTACCACTTAAATGAGTGTGTGAAAATCCATAGATAATAGAATCGGAATAATGGTAGCCTGAGCAGCCATCCCAACCATCATATCTGGTATCTGGACTCAATTGCATCATTCCAAAAGGAGCACTTGCACCCGGATAAGTATGGCCATGACCACCCGTCCCAATAAAAGGATTAACAAAAAGAGTAGGGGAGTAATCAGAAATTAACTTATTCACTTTTACCTGAATTTTATCGCTAATATTTTGAATATTTTTAATTGGAGTTTGTCCAAAAAAAGTGAATGAAGCAAAAAATATAAATACACTAAGAATTGATTTCATAATGACTTAAAATAAACGTTTGTTTAAGGAAGAATACCTCTTGTTTTTTTGCGCGAAAAAAGCCCAAATAATACTTCCTTTGTATTGCAAAATTGGAAACTGATTTGCTTTCAATATTTTTCTTTTATTAAGTAACAAAGGTAAATTTTTATATACTGAAAGATGAGCACGCAAAATACACCAAATTAATTTTAATCTTCCTTCAGATAAAAATTTAAGTGCGGCTAAAGAATCAATTACCATTCTTGTCAATAACTTAGGAAAGAGAAATCCAGGATGATTTTTTATGATAAGAAATAAATTATTTCGAAAATTTAGATATACTTTTTTGGGAGAATTATAGGGCAATGTTCCGCCACCCAAGTGATAAACGCTACTTTTTGGATTACACCTCAATTCATATCCTTTTTTTTGAATTCTAAGACATAAATCAATTTCTTCCATGTGTGCAAAAAAGTCTTCGTCAAATCCTCCAACTTCAAAAAAAATTGAGTTTTTAATTAGCATTGCAGCCCCTGATGCCCACGCTACTTTTTCTTCTGAATCATATTGACTGTAATCTTCTTCAAGGGAGTCAAAAATTCTTCCACGACAAAAAGGAAAGTAATGCTTATCAATAAAGCCTCCTGCAGCTCCAGCGTGTTCAAAATAATTTTTATTGTTGTAAGCTAAAATTTTTGGTTGGCAGGCAGCAACATTTTCATTTTGCAAGGAATAGAGAAGAGGGCTTATCCAATTCTCTGTGACTTCAACATCATTATTGAGCAGTAGAAAATACTCAAATTCTTCTTTTATTTTATTTAATGCCTCATTGTAGCCTTTTGCAAAACCGAAATTTTCATTGTTTTCAATAATTCGAATACTTGGATAATTTATTTTTAAGAACTCAAGAGAATCGTCTGTACTTGCATTATCTGCGATTATAATAGTGTGGTCTTGCTTGTATTTGATAATGCTGGGTAAAAAACACTCTAAATGTGCTTTTCCATTGTAATTAAGAATAACAATAGCAACTTGATTCATTTTGTTTAATATTGTCTGAACAAATCACCACTATTAGAACCCCACGATTTCTGGTTGAATTTATTAGGGTCGTCAATATCGCCATTATTTGTATTTCGTTGAGACAAAATTTGCGACCATGCTGCATTTTTAAGTTCTCCTAAAACATCGCTATGCAATAAACGATAAGCACCATTTGTTAAATCAGGATTATAAAAAATAAATCGTTTGTTACTATATTTTCCAATTTTATTGTAAGTCCATATTTCATAAGGATATTCAGACGGCGAATTTTCTCTGACAACGTGAGTACTTGGCGCTCCATATTTTAGGTAAACTCTGCCGCGATCAGTTTCAAATCCATCTTGAAAATTATTTCCATAAAGAACTTCAACAAAAACAACTTGAATTTTATATTTAATCCAAGCTTCATAACTATTTGTTGGTGAAGATTCTCGCCAAAAAGCTTGAATATGCTTTCTTGATTTTTCAAGATTTTTAGACTTTAAAGTTGAAATAATGTTTTTTATTTCAGCAGGACGAGCAATTGGAATTAAAGATGCGAGAAAAAAGAAAACACTGTCTTCTGTAATTGAAGCTTGGAAAGCAGGATCTAAAACCATTTTCTCTGAATCAAATTCAGCTTGAATTTCATTGGATCGCTCGAAAGAGTAGGTGCTTGTTGTAAGTAATTCCATTTTGCGATTAATTAAACCGAGCTCTATCCGAAATGATCCAGTAGGAACTTTCTCAATATCAATCATTTTAAAAACGGGTATAATTGGTTCGCTAGCAACTCGCCAGAGTAAAGTTAGATCTTCCAATTCTTTTTCATTTTCTGTATCAATTATTTTGCAGAGTATTCCAACAAGTGAATCGTTGGTGACTTGACTGTTATAAACTTCGAAATAAAGCGGGATTCTAGTGATTTCGGTCGAAAAAAAATTTGAAATAAGTGGGACAATGTGAATCCCTGCTTTCTGGAAACTTGATGCAACATCAGATTTAAAGGCATACTCAGCAATTTCTATTTCTGAAATAGTTGGTTTAGATGCAAAATCTACAATTGTAATTTCTTTTTCAGCCGAAATTCTTGAATCATTGAGAACATCGATTAATTCGATCTTAAGTGTGTAATTCCCTGGAGGCAATGCAAAACGCTTAACTTCATAGAAATCGTCTTGAACACTGTCAATAGCAAGAGGAGAAGTTAGAACATAGGCATCTTTACGAATACTATTTTCCTTTTCTTGAATAGAAAAATTCAATGCTATTTTTGCTTGAATTCCATTGTTTACAGCTTCAAATTTTACTGAACTACCAACAAATTGTAAATAAATTTCAATGTAATTCCCTAACTCACTAGCATAAAATTGCTTGGTGTCGAGGTATGCTTTCAGTTTATTTTTTTGACTGAAAGATCCAAAGGAAATAATAAGAAAGGAAAGGATAAATAATTTACGCATATTCTAATTTGAACTTAAAGTTAAGCAATAACTCTTATTCATCAATATTTAGACGTATTTTTTGTGCTAACTGACGATTGTATGTCTCAAGTAAAAACTTGAAGTAATTTTCGGTGCTCTTTGTTATACACTTTGTATAATGTTTTAAGCGATGTTCAATGTGATCTTGAAGAATATTTTGTAAACCCAGAGCATGATCTAAATTTTTTGAGCTTTTTTGTATTGCATTAAAATGATTATTTAAGGAATATTCAATAGCCATTTTACCTTTTTCTCCTTTTTCCATGCAGTCAAAATAGCATTCTTTGATACTAAAAGAATCTAATAAAGAAGGATCTATTATCTTTTCAAATCCCTTAGGAAATTCAAATTCGATTTCAAATTCCATATCTTCCAATTCCGAAATTCGAGATTCTAGAAAACGATCAGGGAACTTAAATGCAGCTTGCCAATTAATGTAATCTTGCCAATAACCAAAACGGCGAACATTGTTTCCAAGATCAATTATCTTGAAATCGCTTTTTTCAGGTAGTTTTCGTGACCCACGTCCAATCATCTGGTGGTACAAAGTTAAGGATCGAGTTGCACGATTAATAATAATTGATTTAACAGTTGGTTCATCAAATCCAGTTGTTAAAATTCCAACTGAAGTAAGGATGGCATTTGGTGTTTCTTTGAACCATGAAAGAACATCTTTTCTGTCTTTATCACTAAAGGTTGAATCCAGATGTCGAATATTAAATTTTAATTTTTTAAAGGATTCTTCAACGCGACGTGAGGTTTCAATTCCTGCATTAAAAATCAATGTTTTATCACCAGCACAAACTTCCTCATAGGCGAAAATTAATTTTTCTTGCATAAAATAGTTGCTGTACAATATATCTGAACTTCCAATTGTAAAGTCGCCATTTGATCCTATTTTTAAACCATGAAGATTAATATCATATGAATAGGTTTCTGCATTGGATAAATAAGCGCCTTCAATGAGATTTAAGATAGATTCTCCCACTAAAAGTTTATTGTAATTGTCTTTTAAAGGAAGTGCTTTGTTGCTACTCAAAGGTGTAGCAGTAACTCCAAGGATATTACACGCACTATAAAACTGAAATATTTTTCGGAAACTATTGTAATGAGCTTCATCAACAATTACTAATCCGATATTTTTTATAAAGTTTTCATCCTCATTTAGTCGGTTGTTTAAAGTTTCTACCATTGCAATAAAACAACTAAAATCAACTTGATCGTCTAAATTTTTTACTTCAGAATTGATTATTTTATTATCTACACCAATTGCATTTAATTGTTTTGAAGTTTGGACAGATAACTCAATTCTATGGGTGAGTATTAAGACTTTCTTTCCCCATTCTTCAATGTATTTTTTTGCTATTGCAGAAAATATAACGGTCTTACCACCACCAGTAGGGAGTTGATACAATAGATTGAAATCTGTTCCATTTTTGCTAAGTTCGTTTAAAACATTGCTTACAGTGTCTTCTTGAAATGAGTAAAGTTTTTTTGCTTCGTAGAGATCTAAATCTATCATCTGTATTTTAAGAGATTTGCAAAAATACTCCCTTTATTTTGATTCTTAACTAAAGTTTAAGATATATTAAAAAAAAATGAATAATACTTTTTAATTAAATAGTTAGATCATTAAAAATAAAGAATCTAATATCTATTGTCAGTTACAAAAAAACGATAAATGGAATTCGGGTCATTCTATTGTCCTTCGTATGAATAGTTGCAATGTATTTTCCAGATAAAAGATTTAATTGAATGAAATCACTTTTAGGATTTAAGATATTTTTAATCTTTCTTCCATAAATATCAAAAATAGCGATCTCAATAATTTCCTCGCTTGGTATGTTGATGCTAAAATTACCATTGTTTGGATTTGGATAAACTGAAAATGTATTTCTATTAAATTCTGATAAACTTGCCAATGAAATTGTTAAATTTAATACTTCAAGAAAACAATCTGATGATAAATACTCGTATTCTCCAGATTCAGTGTAGGTATTACCATTAACAGGCCAAAAATATGGAGAGATTGTATCAATTATGGTCAAATTTATTATTGGGTCACCTGAGATGATCCAAGCACAGGAATCTTGATCAAAAACTGTTGTCTCGTAACATGCTAAGTTTGTTGGGGCAGGCGCTTGAGTACCGCTAATTATCCAAGCACAGCTAGTTGTATCAAAAACTGTTGTCTCGTAACATGCTAAAATTGGAGCTGGCGCTTGCGTGCCACTTACTATCCATAAACAGCTTGAAGTATCAAAAACTGTTGTCTCGTAACATGATAAGTTTGTTGGAGCTGGTGCTTGCGTACCGCTAATTATCCAAGCACAGCTAGTTGTGTCAAAAACTGTTGTCTCGTAACATGCTAAGTTTGTTGGAGCTGGCGCTTGCGTACCACTTACTACCCATAAACAGCTTGTTGTATCAAAAGCTACTGTCTCGTAACATGCTAAGTTTGTTGGAGCACTTATTTGATCTTCAATATAAATAGAAGTATCTAAGACGCAACCATGAATATCGACAATCTGAACTAAATAGGTATTTGTAGCAAGTGCAGTATTGTTAAAACCACTGTAGTTATTACTCCAACTTGCTGTGTATGGCGACTGACCACCTTGAACATTCAATACAACAGAAGCGTCATTTAAAGAACAGCCATTACTAACTGTAAAAGTAGGAATTAATGGATTTGTCATATTCATGGCTGCCAAAACAGCTTGATAAGAATCTATGCGACCAGCTCCAATTAATCCAGCATAAGGTAAATTTATGGCCATGGTATCAAGGAAGTAGGATGTAGTTTTTAAAATAGTTTCAATATCAGCATTTGAAATACATTTGTTGACTGAAAGCATCAAGCCAATAGTTCCACTGACATATGCTGCGCCAAACGATGTGCCGCTAGAATTTAAAAACCAATCTTGTGCGGGATTAATTGATACATCGTATCCTGGTGTTGCTATATCAACTGAATCATTGTGTTGATGAGATGAGCTAGGATCTCCAATAATTTTTTCGTGATTGTTAGTCGGTCCAACAGAAGTTATGGAAATTACGTTATCGTAAGATGCAGGATATACTAATGCTGTACCAATCCCACAAGTAGTTCCATTCCCAGCAGCTGAAACAATAATAGAGCCGTTTAATACAGCTTGATTTATTACATCTTGTTGAAGTTGACTGTAAAAACAACCACTTGACCAGCTAATATTTATTACATCAGACCCATTTTGTGAAGCCAAAAGAACGTCGTTGAATGTCATTTTATAAAGTGCTAAACTTGTATTAAATCCAATCGAGCTTAGTCCATATCCATTATCTGTATTACCTGATACAGTAATTGCAACTGCTGTTCCATGTGTTTGTGTTATATTTATTGTTGTATCGTAATGGTAAGTAACACCGCCAACTAAATCAGTAGTTTGTTCGTAATAATCCTGATCACTAACAGCAATTATCACATTTGTGTCACCATGGGTAAGATCCCATGCTTGAGGGGCGTTTATCAAATAAAGAGCATAATCTGAGATTGCAGGATTATTCAAATCGTTTGGGAGATAAAGTGGTTGGTATGTTGGACCTCTTTCAATGCTGTAAATATCTTCAGAAATGTTTTTTGTTGCTTTTTTAAAATCGTCAACAGAGCAATCACAATACATTTCATATATTTTAGATAGTTCAGGGTTGGTGCTAGAAGGGAGTGCTTTTTTAAGGTCTTTAAGAGAAAGACTATGACTCAATTCAAGCCAAGTAGGAGATTGAAAAACAACATCATTCTTTGCCTTGAACCAAATTATATTTGTTTGAGAGTAAGTAAAAGTTGATGAAAAAAGAAAAAATGCGAGAAAAAATAAGTTTAAACGTACTTTCATAAGATAAGATATTATAATGTATTTATATTTTAAACCAGCTTAATACTCACAAATTTAGCATATTTAGATTGGATTGAATAATTTTGAATTAGAAAATTAAATAAAAAAACTAACTTTGCATCCAAAAATAGATACTATGGCAACAAATCGCACTTTTACAATGTTAAAACCTGATGCAATCGAAAACGGGCATATGGGGAAAATTATTGATATGATTATCAATGCAGGATTTCATATTAAAGCAATGAAATATACATCTTTATCTGAAGCGCAAGCTAAAGAATTTTATGTTGTTCATTCAGAGCGACCTTTTTATGGTGAATTAGTAGAATACATGACATCTGGACCAATAATTGCTGCAATATTAGAAAAAGAAAATGCTGTGATAGATTTTAGAAATTTAATTGGAGCAACTGATCCTGCGGAAGCAGCTGAAGGGACTATCCGTAAATACTATGCTGAAAATAAAGGAAGAAATGCCGTTCATGGTTCAGATTCTGATGAAAATGCTGCAATTGAAGGTGAATTTCATTTTTCTTCTTCTGAGATTTTTTAATTAATCACACAGAAATTATGTTAAAGACTGCTACGGTGGTCTTTTTTATTGAATTCAAATTGCTATGACCAATCAAGAAGCACTTGAAAAAAGACGCACTTTTGGGATAATTTCCCATCCGGATGCTGGTAAGACAACATTAACGGAAAAATTGTTATTGTTTGGTGGGGCGATTCAAACAGCAGGTGCAGTAAAGAATAATAAGATTAAAAAAACTGCCACTTCAGATTTTATGGAAATTGAAAAACAGAGAGGGATTTCCGTTGCAACTTCTGTTATGGCTTTTGAATACGAGAATAAGCAGATAAATATCTTAGATACACCTGGACACAAGGATTTTGCCGAAGATACTTTTAGAACTTTAACAGCTGTTGATAGCGTTATTTTAGTTATTGACTGCGCAAATGGAGTAGAGGAACAAACGAAAAAATTGATGGAGGTCTGTCGCATGCGTAAAACTCCTGTTATCATTTTTGTCAATAAAATGGATCGAGACGGTAAGGACCCCTTCGAATTATTAGATGAACTTGAGCAAACACTTGACCTTAAAGTTCGTCCTTTAACTTGGCCAATTGGAATGGGTGACCGTTTTCAAGGAGTTTATAATATTTATCAAAAAAGTTTGAATTTATTTTCTGCTAATAAAACAAAAATAGCAAGTGATTTAGTCTCAATTTTGGATATACAAGATGAAGCTCTTACTGAAATAATAGGCGTTAAGCCAGCAGAAGAACTGCGTGAAGAATTGGAGACTATTGAAGGAGTTTATGATGCATTTAATCGTGGGACTTATTTATCTGGTGATGTAGCACCTGTATTTTTTGGCTCTGCAGTAAATAATTTTGGAGTACAAGAATTATTAGATACTTTTTGTGAAATTTCTCCGTCTCCTCGTGGAAGAGAATCAGATAAACGAATGGTAGAACCAACTGATGCTAATTTTTCTGGATTTGTCTTTAAAATTCATGCAAACTTAGATCCTAAACACAGAGATCGTATAGCATTTCTTAGAGTTGTTTCTGGTAAATTTGAACGAAATACTTTTTATCACCATGTTCGCTTGCAGAAAAAATTAAAGTTTGCAAATCCCACTTCTTTTATGGCTCAGGATAAAAATGTAATCGATGAAGCATTTCCTGGAGATGTTGTAGGCTTGTATGATACCGGGAATTTTAAAATTGGTGATACTATGACTGAAGGAGAAATCATGATGTACAAAGGAATTCCAAGTTTTTCACCAGAAATTTTCCAAGAGTTAGAGAATTTAGATCCTCTTAAATCAAAGCAATTAGAAAAAGGGATTCGACAGCTTATTGACGAAGGTGTAGCTCAATTATTTGTCCAGCAACCTGGAAATCGAAAAATTGTTGGAACTGTTGGTCAATTACAATTCGAGGTAATTAACTACCGACTAATTCATGAATATGGTGCAAACTGCCGTTTTGTGCCACGTAATTACTTCAAAGCGTGTTGGATTACAAGTAATGATAAAATTCAGTTAGAGTCATTTAGAAGAGCTAAAGCAAACTATTTAGCAGTAGATAAAGACGATAATCTTGTTTTTCTAGCTGAAACAACTTTTCTATTAAGTATGGCTGAACAAGATTATCCTGAAATTACTTTTCATAAGTCATCTGAATTTATGCTTGAGCTTTAGGAATAAAAAAAAAGCCATTATAAAAATGGCTTAAGATATAGTTTGACTTACTTTTTTTTATCTTTTCTTTCCTTTTTTTTACGATTTTTTTTCTTTTTCTGAGCATTCATTTTTTGCTTATCTTCTAATGCTGTCATTTTTTGTTTTTGCTCATCGTTTAAGATTGCTTGAAGCATTGATGTTCTGGCATCGCGAATTGAATTAATTGAATTCTTTTTTTCTTCTTCATTCATTTTAGAGGTGCGAATTCCTTCTAATTTTTGGTTAATACCAGTTTGGATAATTAGAAATTGTTCTTTTTGCTCTTCGCTAAGATTAAGTTCTTTTGCAAATCGTTCTGTCTGCATTACTGCTCTTTCTTCAGGTGATTTCTCATTTTGAGAAAATACTAAAGAAGATAAAAATAAGAAGATAAATAAAATTTTAAGATTATTCATATTTTTTAAATTTAGTTATAATAGGATTAAAAGGATTTTAATTCAAAAAGAAATAGTTTAATTATTGATTTCTTCAATTTGAGCAGGCTCTGCAGTAGTTATTTTTTTTTCTTTAGGTACAGTAATTGGTTGCTCGGCTTTAATTTTTGCTTGATCAGCAAGGTACTTTTCATACGCGCTAAATTGCTCCGAATTTAAAACTTCTTTTAACATGGTTTTTTTTGCTTCTTGAGAACGAATTAGTGTATATTCTTTTTCCTCAGTAGTTATTTCTGAATTTTGTGCAGCTAGATTTTTTTGTGTCATGCCCAAAATTATAGTGTAAACTGGAGAAACTTGCTCCCTATTAAGTTTTAATTCGGTAGTTAAAATAGCTGTTTCTTTACTTGCAAGATCTTCTGCTGTTTCAGGTGTACTTTCATTTTTTGGATTTGCTGCTAATTTCACATTTTTCTCATAAGTTAAGAATTGTTCAGAAGTCAATATCTCTTTTAATAATTGAGTTTTTCTTTCTTCAATTTTTAAAATATTTGTTGTTTTTTCATCCTCAGAAATCTTAGACTTTTTAACATCATTAGAAGTTGTAATGACCATGAGATTTGCATTGTACAAATCTTCATATTGTTCAGCTTTTAAATTCAACTCGGAAATCATTTTTTTTGTTTCAGCTTTAGCTATATCCTCATTTGTTTGAGAATAAGATGTAAATGAAAACAGAAGACAAATCATTAAAAAATCAAACTTTTTCATAAATTTTAAAGTTAAGTTGTAAATAATACTGCAAATTACATTTTTTTTAAATAACCTCAAAAAAATAGTACCTATTTTTGCTTATAAAATATTTTCAATTAATTAGCTCTTCACTGAAAAATGAGAAATAGTAATGTTCAAATTATTAATCACAAAGAGCTGGATAAAGTTATCTGGGATAAAAAAATAGGCACCTCTGCCTCTCCATCTTTTTTCATGCTTTCTTGGGTTTTAGATATCTTGCATCCTAATTGGGATGCTTTGGTTTATTTGAATTATGAAGCTTTTATGCCAATTCCGAAAACTCAAAAATATGGCTTGACTTATGTTTTTCAGCCAAAGTTTATACGTTCTTTATCTATTTTTAATGAAAATGAAGATCACAGATCAGCAATCATAACTATTTTTAGACAAACTTATTCTTTGGTCAATATAAATCTTGACTTTGAACTTAAGGAATCAAATAGTAATGGGGTTTTTCAGAAATTGAGTATTCCTAGTTCTTGTGAATTATTACAGAATGCTTATTCCAAGAATGCAATTCGAGTTATTTCCAAATTAGATTTAGAAATGGAATATAAATTATTTTATGACGCTGGAACTTTTATAGAATTTTTCAAAAAAATTAAAAATATAAAGTCATTAAAGTCAAATTCTTATAGTAAATTACATCAACTAATTAATGAAACATTAAAAAGAGAAAATGGAAAGTTAATTGCCGCATTTTACAAGGGGGAAATGATAGCTTGTGGTTTCTTTATTTTTTTTCAAAAGCAGGTGTATTTCTTAAAAGGAACGGTAAATAAGCTTGGTCGTGAAAAGGGGGCTCTTTATGGTTTAATAAATCATGTTTTAATGAGCGCAACTGGAAGATTTGATAATTTCGATTTCGTTGGCTCAAATGACAAGGGTGTAGCAGGTTTCTATAAAAAGTTTGGAGCTCAAGATTTTAGTTATTCTATTTTAAAATACAATACTATAAAAACTCCCATAAAACAATTAGCAAATCTTTATTTACAGGTTAAATCTCAATAAGAGCCATACCACCTTCTAAGAAACCATTCTCCTGAAAGAAATAAGAAAATAAGGATAAAGATTACGATGTACTCTATAAGATCGTCAAATGAAGTTTCTGCATAGCTAATGGTAGTAATATCTTTTCTATTCGATATATCTTCTATGGTTTTTTTATAATCTTTTAAAAGATAAAATTTGCCATTTGATTGTTTTGAAAGTTGTTTCATCACACCTTGATTAGCGTTTGATTCCGTTTTTTCAATTTGAATATCTTCGACTAGAAAATTTCCTTTTTTGGAATAGGATTTCCCATTAAAAGTTGCCTTTGCACTCCAAGAATAATTCCCTGACTTTAGTTTACCGAGTGCTAATTTGTAACTTGTTCCTACTATACCAAATTGAGATTTATATTTTTTTCCTTTTTGATCTGTTACTTCAATTGAAATTTTTGGAGAAGTAATTGGTTCTAAAGATGAATTATAAAAAGATGCATTCACTAAAACTTCTTCATCAATTGTAAATCGATTTGGAAATTCAATTCTTAATCCAGCTCCTTGTTGCTTTACGAGAAGGTAATTTGTGATTTTACTAAAAAATTCATTAAAGGCGTCTTGATTAGAATTTCTTAAATAGTCGTTTATTCGCCAACGCCAAAGACCTTCTCCATATAAAACTCCCGATTTAGCTTTGTTTTGATTTAAGAAAAACAACAATGGCTCTTTTTTTGTAATTGATCCAATACGTTGATTTAACAATACTTCATTATTTCCATTAATATTAATTGTTCCAAATTTGCTGGTTAAAGGAGGGAAAAAATCAATTGCTTCAACTGTTTTGTCACTCAATTCAAAAGCAGAAAATGATTTATTTTTCACAGCCTGGTTTTCATCTGTCTGATTTCCTGCTGCAACTGTAATGCCGATATTTAATTTAGAAATAGCACCACTACTTGTATTCGGGCCAATTATAAAAAAAATCGGAATGTTTTTCTGCTTTATAAGCTGTAGCGTATTTTGATCAAAATTTATACCTGGTTCATGCCAAATGATAAAATCTACTCCATCAAGAGATTTATTCCACTCAGAATATAAACTTGTAATTACTTTACTGCCTTCGTATTCATCTAAAACTGACTTAAGTGCAGATATATCTGGATGCGGAGCACCACTAAGCAATAAAACCTTATTTCTTGAATCAATTACTTCCACATAAAAACTGCGTTGATTATTTTTTAAAGTATACTCACCATCTATGGCTTCAAGTTTTACTGTGTAGGTTTGGAATCCAATTTTATCTGCTTTTAAAATAAAATTAGCTTCTGTGAAATCATATTTTCCGGATTCGTATTTAAGTGCTTGACTTGCAATTTTTTGTCCATTCCTGTAAATACTAATATTGGTATTTCTTTTTCCTATTTTGAATGCTTCAACATCAACCTCAACAGGAAATTCATTGTTTAAGAAAGCAATATCATTTGCCGTAATATGTTTGATAAAATGGTCTTTTTTTGGAATTGTATCCCCAACAGTTAATGTGAAAATTGGGGTTAAGCTTATTTTTTCTGCTGCATAACTAGGATTAGCTCCTACATTGTAATTTCCATCTGAAATAAAAGCAATTCCGCCAACATTTCGATTGTAGTAATCAACATTTATTTTTTCAAACCCAAGTTCTAAAGCCGAGGTATTTTCATTAAAGTTTAAGGAATCATTGGAAACGATTGTGCCAACATTGAGTTCTATTAATTCAAATCGATCTTTAAATTTTTCACTTAACTCCTTTTTGAAATTTTCAATTTGACCTTTAATAATTGAACTGTCTTTGTAATTCAACATAGATGAAGAATTGTCAACTAAGCTTATGAAAACAGGTTTTTCTTCTCTGTAATTAGTAGCCTGTAAAATAATTCCTAAAAGAAGAAATAAGATTAAAAATAAAGAAGAAAATCTAAGAACTCGTAATGTCAATCGTTGATTTGTTTTTAATTCCTTTACCCAACCTTTGTTTTGATAAATTAAAAAAGTTAATCCAAGCGAAAGAAAAAATATGGGGATAAGCCAGAAAAATGAGTGGTCAGTTATTAAATTCATCGTTAACAAAATTAGTTAGAATATAGGAAATAATTCACCAAAAGTCATAATCTTTATTGTCTAAGTATGATTTTAATATTTTCACCTTTTTTTGTTATATGTGATTGGTGTTTTTGGAATCAAAAGTGCTAACTTTATACTCTTAAATTATATATTATTATGAGTAAAGAAGTTTATATTATTGCTGCAGTTAGAACACCAATTGGAGCATTCATGGGGGGCTTGTCCACTATTTCAGCAACAGAATTAGGATCTTTAGCAATAAAAGGAGCTATAGAAAAATCTGATCTGCCTGTAAATTTAGTTGATGAAGTTTTTATGGGGAATGTCTTGCAAGCGGGACTTGGTCAAGCACCGGCTCGACAAGCAGCTCTTGGAGCTGGATTGGGGCAAAATGTTCCTTGTACTACTGTTAATAAAGTATGTGCATCTGGAATGAAAGCAATAATGCTTGGAGCGCAAACTATTTTAGCAGGAGATAACCATATTGTTGTTGCTGGTGGAATGGAAAATATGTCACAAACACCTCATTATTTAGACGCTCGAAATGGAACAAAATTTGGAAACATTATTACGCTAGATGGAATTTCCAAAGATGGTTTGCTAGACGTTTATAATAAGGTTCCAATGGGGAATTGTGCTGAGATATGTGCAAAAGAACATGGTATTTCAAGAGAAGATCAAGATGATTTTGCTATAACATCATATCAAAGAGCAAGTGCTGCTTGGATAAATGGAAAATTTAACGATGAAATTGTTGCAGTTTCAGTACCTCAAAGAAAAGGAGATCCAATCGTAATTAAAGAAGATGAGGAATACAAAAATGTCTTTTTAGATAAAATTCCAGGTTTACGTCCTGCTTTTGATAAAGACGGAACAATCACTGCGGCAAATGCTTCTACAATAAATGACGGTGCATCTGCTCTAATTCTTGCTTCCAAAGAAGCTGTAGACAAATACGGATTGAAGCCACTCGCAAAAATAGTTTCGTATGCCGATGCAGCTCAAGCGCCTGAATGGTTTACTACTGCTCCTTCCTTGGCAATTCCAAAAGCATTGGAAAAAGCGAATCTAAAGATCTCAGATGTAGATTTTTGGGAATTGAATCAAGCTTTTTCTGTTGTTGGTATTGCGAATACTAAGATTTTGGGTCTTGATCCATCAAAAGTTGATGTAAATGGTGGTGCAGTTGCACTTGGTCATCCTCTTGGGAATTCAGGTTCTAGAATTGTTGTCACTTTAATTAGCGTCTTAAAACAAAATTCCGGAAAAATTGGTGGCGCAGGAATTTGTAATGGTGGCGGAGGGGCTTCAGCAATTATTATTGAAAATATCTAAATTTTTAGACAAAAAAAAAGAGGTTGCAAAACAACCTCTTTAAATTCTCTTAAAGTGTGAAATTAATTTACGCTTGAAGAAAGATCTGATCCAGCTTTGAAACGTACTGAATTCTTAGCTGCAATTTTGATAACTGCACCTGTTTTAGGGTTACGACCGTTACGTGCATTTCTTCTAGAAATGTCAAAAGAACCAAATCCTACTAAAGAGATTTTGTGTCCACCTTTTAACGCGCTTGTTGTAGATGCTACAAAAGCGTCTAACGCTTTTTTAGAATCTGCTTTTGACAAACCTGATCCAGCTGCCATTGCATCAATTAATTCTGCTTTGTTCATAATAATGTGTTTTAAAAAAAATTAATAATTAATTATCCTAACAAATATATCTGAATAAGTAAGCGAAAATCAATATCCATCTAAAAAAAACAACAAAATGTTGAAAAATCACCTATTTTGTTAATAAAGTCAGTTTAAAACACTATATTTATATAGGATTTAGCTAAATCCCTCTCTTTAAAAACCATTTAATTTACTGAACAGAATTACTTTTTATATGTTTTAAATAGATATGAAAGAGAAAAAAGTACTCATTATCGGTTCAGGAATTGGTGGATTGGCGACTTCTATTCGACTTTCAAAACTTGGATTTTCTGTTCATATTTTTGAGGCAAATGATTTTGTTGGAGGTAAAATAAATTCCAAGACATTTAAAAACTATCGTTTTGATATGGGGCCTTCAATTTTTACGGAACCCTATTTAATGGATGAATTACTTGAATTGTCGGAGCAAAAAACGATCACTTTTGATTATTCCCTTCTTTCTGAATCCTGCCGTTATTTTTTTACTGATTCACACTCCTTTACTTTACCGGTTGGAAAAAAGGAGGTTTCTATAAAAATCGCTACGGAATTAGGAGAGGATGAAGAAAAAGTATTTTCTTATTTAGATAGAATGGAAAAGAATTACACTGCTGTTGCAACAGTTTTTATTCATGTTTCTTTGCATAAAATCAAACAGCTTCTGAACAAAAATTTTTTAAATGCTTTTAAACGACTTTTTAAGTATGGTTTAAGTAGTTCTATGAATAAAGTTAATGCTTCCTATTTTAAGAATCCTAAAACTGTTCAATTGTTTAATCGTTTTGCTACCTATAATGGAAGTAATCCATACGAAACTCCTGGAATGCTCAATATCATTTCACATTTAGAATTGAATAAAGGCCCGGCATTACCAAAAGGTGGGATGTTTATGATTACAAAAACACTTTACGATATAGCTGTTCAATTAGGAGTTACTTTTTCTTTCAATGAGAAGGTTGAGCGAATACTTTATTCAAATAATAGAGCTACGGGAATAAATACAATAAAAGGAGATTATTTATCTGATATTGTTGTAAGTAATATGGATGTCCACTTTACATATGAGAAACTTTTAAAAGATTTCCCTTTTCATCCAAAAAAAATATTGGCTCAGGAAAAATCAAGTTCAGCAGTTGTTTTCTATTGGGGAATTAAAAGTGAATTCCCTGATTTAGGGCTACATAATATATTTTTCTCAGAAAATTACAAGAAAGAATTTAAGTCAATTTTTGAAATGAAAGAAATGGATTCAGATCCAACTATTTATATAAACATAACTTCAAAAATAGAGAAAAAAGATGCGCCTGCTAATTCTGAAAATTGGTTTGTAATGGTAAATGCACCTATTAATGTTGGTCAAAATTGGAATGAAATTGTTAGCATTTTAAGAAAAAACATTCTTGAAAAACTTTCTAAGGTCTTAAAAACAGATATAGAATCTTTAATAGAAGTAGAAGAAGTAATGGACCCTCTAAAAGTTGAAGCGATGTATTCAGGAAAACAAGGATCTATATATGGTAATGCATCAAATAGTAGATCCGCCGCTTTTTATAGACATCCAAATTTTTCTAAAAAATTAAAAGGACTTTATTTTACCGGTGTGACAGTTCATCCAGGAGGTGGAATTCCACTTGCATTGAACAGTGCGAAAATCGTGGAACGTTGTGTAAAAGATGATTTTCAAGTATAAAAATCACAAGATATTTACTTCTCTTTCTAGTAAAACTCCAAATTTTTCAAAAACATCTTGTATTATTTGAGAAGATAAATCAAAAATTTCTTGTCCAGTACAATTTCCGTAGTTCACTAGAACCAAAGCTTGTAGTTTATGAACGCCATAATTATCAAATGTTTTTCCTTTCCATCCAGCTTTTTCAATCAACCAGCCCGCGGCTAATTTCTTTCCATTTAAAGCAGGGTAATTTGGAATATCTGGATAGTTTTTTTGAATTTTTTTTAGTAAGGCAATTTCAACTGTGGGGTTTTTGAAAAAACTACCCGCATTTCCAATAATTTTTGGATCAGGTAATTTAGACTGTCGAATAGCAATTACAGCAGCACTAAGTTCTTGAATCGTAGGGTTTTCAATACCCATAACTTTTAACTGCTCATTAATAGCACCATAAGATGAATTAATAGTTGGATTTTTTGTCAGACGAAAAGTTACTGTTAGAATAATATACTCTCCTTTGACTTTATTTTTAAAAATACTTTCTCTATATCCAAATTCACATTTTGTTTTGTCAAAATAATGAATTTCACCGCTAGCGATATGATATGCTGATAAGGATTCAAATACATCTTTGATCTCTACACCATATGCTCCAATGTTTTGCATTGGACTAGCACCAACACTTCCTGGAATTAAGCTAAGATTTTCAATGCCCCCAAAACCTTTATCAATACAATTTAATACAAATTTATGCCAATTTTCACCTGCCCCAGATTCAACTACAACTTCGTTTTCAGTTTCTTGGACTATTTCAAATCTTTTAATTTCATTTTTTATAACAAGACCATCAAAATCTTTTGTTAGAAGTAAATTGCTTCCACCTCCCAAAACAAGTAAATCCTTTCCATTTCTATGACTTAAAATTTGTTTTAGTTCCTGAATTGATGAAAATACAGCAAACATTTCTGCCATCACAGAAATACCAAATGTGTTGTATTCTTTGAGATTTTTATTTGTTTGAATCATTTTTCAAAAGTACTATTTATAGATATATTAGGTCCGAAAAATCCACGGTCATCTGCTTTAATGCTATAAAACCATTGAAACCATTGAAGATGATGACTTCTATTAAACCCTTTATTCTTTTTTGGCCATGAAGTAGGAGGGTAAATTCTACCACCTTTATTAATTGACACTTCTTCTAATCCTTTCAACGTTTGTTGCGGTGCAATACCATCTTGGTAAAAAATAACATCGCTATTTTTTTTACCCATGTTACAACCATATTGCCAAACTTCATCAAATAAACTCCAATCAGCACCTTTAAATCCGCCACTTTCAGGAGAAATTGCTAGCATTTTTCCAAATTTCACCTTGTTTTTTATTTGAGAAATGAGTCCCAAACTATATGCGTAGCCCATGCTGTGACTTATAATATGAACTTTTATAGTTGAGTCTAAAAAATTCTTTTCTAAATAATCTAAGACTTTTTGCCCCGCAATTATTCCATTTGAAAATCGAAGCTCAAAACCTTCAGGATTAAACTTATTCTTTAATACCCATCTGCTTTTTTTCGAAATCCAACAAAATCTAGAAAAAAGATAAGATGTAGCAATATTGAATTTTGTTTTATGAACAGAGCTTGAAATAGGGTGGTGTGCGCTAAAATAAAGTGTTTGAATTGGTTTAAAACGATTTGTAATTGTGTCGTCATATTTGTACCAATATCCAGTTGGATCTTTAGTATACATTGTATCATCAACCTCTAACTTATTGAACTTAGGGCCTCGATAACCATTTATAAAAATAAGAATGTATTTTTCACTTGTTATGGCAACAAAATTTTCTTGGGCTAAAGAAAAAAAAGGTATTCCAATAAGAAATAAGACCAAAAAGCTATTTTTCATAATGATAAAAAATCCCTCCGGCATCGGGCGTCCATAAACAAGCTTTTTGTCCACTCGCCTTAAGACCGTTATTAATCCAAGTATTGCAAGTTAAAAGTAAGCTATAAGTCTGTTTTGCATCATAATATGAATTGTTTTCAGTAAGTACTTTTGGATTTTTTGGAAGAATAAAAGATGAATTGTTTGATTTGCTTCTTTTTAGACTTGTTTCAATGTAGTTTACTAATTTCTTATATTGATTATTGCTTAATTTTAATGGAGTAATTTTTGAATCTTTTGGCAAAGTGTCAGTATAATATTTGACTTGAATAGCAGAAGACCCCAAGCCGAAATTTGAAATTAAAAATATTTTTAAAGTTAAGTCATCCCAAGTAGGTGTATTCATATAAAAATCTTTTGAACCCCATCCAATTGCTATCTTTTTGTATGTAGAATCTTTAGAGCGAGTATTTGAAATCGGAAACTCTTCTTGCCAATCCTTAAATTCATTGGATATTGGCAGAAGAAAATCCACGTGAATTCCAGATTTCATTAAAAATACTGTGTGTATTGAGTTCTTTTCTTTATTTCCCTCAATTGTAATTCTTGAAAAGATAAAAGCGCAAGTTAGGTAAATTAAAATACAGCTAATAAAAAAAAGACTCGTAAAAATTAAAAAACGAAAGCTTTTTTTAATGAAAGAAGGTTTTTGTTTATTTTTCATTCTAGAATTCTTTTTTTTGAAACTTAAGAACTAATTATTTATAACAAAGTTAAACTTTCTTCTAATTAATCAAATGTGTTACTATTTTTGTAAAAAAAACTTTTAACTATTAATAAACAAACATTAAACTTAATGAATAAGTATATTTTAATCTTCAGTATTCTAATTTCTTCAAAACTAGTTGCTCAATTTAATCCTGCAGATAATAATGTTTCACAGAAATATTATGAAGTTATGGATAATATTTCTAAATTTTATGTTGATTCGGCAAATGGTAAGTCCCTAACTGAAACTGCAATTGTAGCTTTATTAGAGAAGTTAGATCCACATTCAACCTATATTCCAGCTGAGGAATTACAAGAAGCGCAATCTACAATAAATGGGAATTTTGTAGGTATTGGAATTCGCTTTCAGATCATAAAAGACACTTTAAATGTCATTGCAACTATTCCAGGTGGTCCATCAGAAAAGCTTGGAATATTGGCAGGCGATCAGATTGTTTCTGTTGCAGATTTAAATGTTGCAGGGATTGGATTAAAAAATAATGAAGTCCGAGCTAAACTAATGGGGGACTTGGGAACAAAAGTTAAGGTTGGTATTCTTAGGAAAAACGAAAAAAATCTAATTGATTTTACAATTACGCGAGCTAAAATTCCTGTTTATTCTGTAGATGCTAGTTACATGATTGATGCAGAAATAGGCTATATAAAATTGAATAGTTTTTCAAGAACAAGTGTTGAAGAAGTTCAAAGTGCTCTTATTTCACTTAAGTCAAAAGGAATGAAGAATTTAATTTTTGACCTACAAGGAAATGGTGGTGGTTTGTTAGATGTTGCTCATAGTTTAGCAGATGAGTTTCTTTCGGGTGACAAGTTGATAGTTTATTCAACAGGGCGATCTCAGCCGAGAATGGACTTAAAAGCAGAAAAAAAAGGATTGTTTGAAGAAGGGAAATTAATATTGTTAACAGATGAATATTCAGCAAGTGCTAGTGAAATTCTATCAGGTGCCATTCAGGACTGGGACCGCGGTTTAATTGTTGGTAGGCGAACTTTTGGGAAAGGACTTGTGCAGCGACCAATGCCGCTTAGTGACGGTTCCGAAATCAGATTAACAATTGCCCGTTATTTTACGCCATCAGGCCGCTTTATTCAAAAACCGTATGACGATCCAGAACGTTACAAGAAAGATTTAACTCAGCGCTTTTTGAACGGCGAATTTGTACATGCTGATTCTATTAAAATGCCAGATTCTCTATTATTTAAAACACTTAAAACAAAAAGAACGGTTTATGGTGGTGGTGGAATTATGCCTGATTTTTTTGTTCCATTAGATACGTCTCAAAGTTCTGAGTATTACAAAAAACTTATTCGAGGAGGTCATATCAGCACCTTTTCATATCGCTTTGTCACTGACCGCAAAGAAGAATTAAAAAATATTTATCCAACTTTTACTTTATTTGACAAAAATTTTGAGTGTCCTAAAGATTTTATGGATGATTTTTTTGCCTATGTTCAAAAAGAAGACTCAACGCTAATTTTTGATGAAAAGGACTTCAATATAAGTAAGCGTAGCATTGAATTACGAATAAAATCAATTATTGCGCAAGATTTATGGGGTGTAAGTGAGTTGTATCAAGTTTTCAATGATTCAAATGAAATTGTGCAACGAGCAGTCAAAATTATCAGCTCAAAAGAATACAATTCTGTTAATTTGGATTAATAAGAAATAAATTATTTGTTTTTATGCCAACTTTGAAATTGTAATTCTTATTTTAAAATTACCTTTGTAGAAAGCTAAAATCTAAACATGTCCGATGATAAAAAAATCATTTTTTCAATGGTGGGAGTTTCCAAATCTACACCTCAAGGAAAACAAATAATTAAAAATATCTACTTATCCTTTTATTACGGTGCGAAAATCGGGATCATTGGTTTAAATGGCTCTGGAAAATCTACGGTAATGAAAATCATTGCGGGTTTAGATCAAGCTTATCAAGGAGATGTTGTTTTTTCACCGGGATATACAATTGGTTATCTTTCTCAGGAGCCTGAAATTGATGGTTCTAAAACAGTGAAAGAAGTTGTGATGGAGGGAGCTCAGGATATTGTAGATATTTTAAAGGAATATGAGGAAATTAATGCGTCTTTTATGGATGAAGAGATCTTAAATGATCCAGATAAAATGGATAAGTTGATAGCTCGTCAAGGTGAAGTTCAAGACAAAATAGATGCAACAGATGCGTGGGAATTAGATACAAAATTAGAGCGTGCAATGGATGCCTTGCGCTGTCCTCCGGACGATCAACTAATTTCAACGCTTTCTGGAGGAGAAAAACGCCGAGTTGCATTGTGTCGCTTGCTTTTAAGAAACCCCGATATTCTTCTCTTAGACGAACCCACGAATCACTTGGATGCAGAATCGATAGATTGGTTGGAACAACATTTACAGCAATATAAAGGAACCGTAATTGCAGTAACTCACGACCGTTATTTCTTAGATAATGTTGCAGGTTGGATTTTAGAATTAGATAGGGGAGAGGGTATTCCTTGGAAAGGTAACTATTCATTATGGTTAGAGCAAAAAGGTGCGCGTTTAAAAGGTGAAGAAAAAACTGAATCTAAACGCCAAAAAATGTTGGCGAGAGAATTAGAATGGGTAAGAATGAATCCTAAAGCACGTCAAGCTAAAAGTAAAGCGCGACTTCAAAATTACGATAAAATGCTTTCCGAAGATTTGAAAGAAAAAGAAGATCGCTTGGAACTTCCAATTCCAAATGGCCCGCGTTTGGGTGCGAATGTGATTGATGCTCTTCATGTATCAAAAGGTTTTGGAGATAAATTATTATACGATGATTTAAATTTTAAATTGCCTCCTGCAGGAATCGTTGGTATAATTGGTCCGAATGGGGCAGGGAAGACCACGATTTTTAAAATGATAATGGATGAATTAACAGCTGATAAAGGAGATTTCCTTGTTGGAGAAACAGTTAAAATTGGTTATGTAGACCAAACACACAAAGACATTAAGGAAGATAAAACAGTTTATGACGTTGTTTCGAATGGTTTAGAATATGTAGAAGTCGGAGATCAGAAGATAAATTCTAGGGCTTATTTGTCAAAATTTAATTTTAATGGTTCAGACCAAAACAAAAAAGTAGGGATTTTATCTGGTGGAGAAAGAAATCGTTTGCACCTTGCAATGACATTAAAAACTGAGGCAAATGTTCTTTTACTAGATGAACCTACAAATGATATTGATATAAATACATTACGAGCTTTAGAAGAAGGAATCCAAAATTTTGCTGGTTGCGCCGTGGTTATTTCCCACGATAGATGGTTTTTAGATCGTATTTGCACGCATATTTTAGCTTTCGAGGGCGATTCTCAGGTTTATTGGTTTGAGGGATCTTATACTGAATATGAAGAAAATAGAAAGAAACGTTTGGGTGAAAGTTCTCCAAGAAGAATAAAATACCGAAAGATTGTTTAGTTTAAATGAAGAAAGGAACAAAATTATACAGTATTATAAAATTCAAATGCCCGAGTTGTCATGAAGGCAACTTCTTTATTTCACATCCTTATAATTTTAAAAATACTGGAGATGTTTTGGATAAATGTCCAAAATGTAGTGTAAAATATATGCTAGAACCTGGATTTTATCAAGGAGCATTGTATGTAGCTTATGGGCTTGGTGTAGCTTTATTCCTATTAATATGGCTTTTGTGCAACTTATTTTTCCCTTTGTTAAGCGTTTGGATACAGATTAGTTTAGTAGCAATTTCATCCATATTATTGGGACCATTACTTTTTTCGCTTTCTAAAATTATTTATGCTAATATTTTTATTCCTTTTAAAACGAATGGATAAAAAAAATCCTGCTTAGCACAGGATTTTTTAATGGATTCTTTGAATTTAATTAACGAATAATTGTCATCTCATCAACTATATGTTTTGCGCCAGCATATTTATCAATAATAAATAAAACATAGCGAATATCGACATTTATTGTTTTTTGAAGTTTTGTATCAAAAATCACATCACCTGCCATTGCTTCAATATTGCCATCAAAAGCTAATCCAATTAACTCTCCTTTTCCGTTAAGCACTGGTGAACCTGAATTTCCACCAGTAATGTCATTGTCTGTCAAAAAATTTACAGGCATATAGCCATCTTTATCAGCATATTCTCCAAAATCTTTTTTGTCATTTAATTCCATCAAACGAAGTGGCAAGTCAAATTCTTCATCTTTAGGCTTATATTTATTAATTGCACCTTGTAAAGTTGTGTAATAATTAACTGTTGCATCGTTTCTCTTATCTGCTGGTAACGCGCTTACTTTTCCGTATGTTAGTCGCAGTGTACTATTTGCATCTGGGTAAGTAACAGGACTTAAACCAGAAAGACGCATACCATCAACTAATAAGCGAAAAGCTCTAGAATATTCTATCTGTAGTGTCTTCAATTCCTCTGTACGGTAACCTAGATGGGTTATCATTTCAGCTGAAAATCGCATGAGAGGATCAGTTCCAAGCTGACCTTCGCTTGGTAATTCTATAAATGAGAGAAGTCTTGATTTAGATGTGAAGAGACTTAGTTCAAATAAATTAGAAACGTAAGAGGTATAGTCGCCATTGTACTTTTCTTTTGTTAAGGTTAATGTGGAAACTAGTGGATATCCAGCTTTCTTAACATATAGATTCAAGCCATCTACAAGGATGTCTTTTTCTGCAGGAAGATAAATACTATTAAAAAAATCATTTACAGAAGAAATCAAGCCAGCTTTCATTGTTGCTCTTTTAGTCTCATCAGCTTTAACATACGCTTCAATTTGAGCGCCTAATGATCGTGATATTACTACATAAGCTGAACCTCTCAATAAAATATTTAAATAATTATCATGTCTTGATTTTTCATTTGTTGCAGCGTAATATGCATTTATTTTTTCAATTACTTTTCCGTATTTTTCTGCATTTTCCTTTTTATTTGCCCATTTATTAAATTTTGCTTCATTTAAAGCTTTGGAATCTGCAGTTTTAAATTTAGTTAATGCGTCAATCATTCCTTGACGGTTTTTCCAATAGTTCGCTGTTGATGCATATTTAGCAGCATAATTTAAACGAACGGCATCATCTTTATCCATGTATTTTTTCATTGCATCCATAACTGTTTTTGCAGCTTCTACCCAAGCTGGGTATGCAAATTTTACATTTTGATCAATTCCACTAGCTGGTAACCAACGATTTGTTCTTCCGGGATAACCAAGAATCATTGCAAAATCATTCTCTTTAAATCCTTTGATATTAACAGGTAAATGATGCTTTGGCTTGAGAGGTACATTTGATGTAGAATAATTTGCGGGATTACCATTTGCATCAGCATACACTCGAAACATAGAAAAATCTCCGGTATGTCTTGGCCATTCCCAATTGTCTGTATCGCCACCAAATTTCCCTACACTATTTGGAGGTGTTCCTACCAAACGAACATCTTTAAAATCTTCATAAACAAAATAATAATATTCATTTCCTTGAAAAAATGGTCGTACACTAACAGTATATTTACCTCCGCCATTATTTTCATTTTCTATGATTGAAATCTCTTCTTTTATAAGAATTTCGCGTTCAGATTCTGACATAGAGTCATTTAACTTGCCTAAAATTCGTTTCGTTACATCATCCATTCTCACAAAAAAGCGAACGAATAATGAGCTTGGTTTTAACTCATCTGCTCTTGTTGCAGCCCAATATCCATTTGTTAAATAATCTTTCTCTGGAGTTGAAAGTTCAGCAATTGCATCAAATCCACAGTGGTGATTTGTCAATACTAAGCCATCTTTGGAAATTAACTCTGCGGTACAACCACCATTAAATTGAACTATTGCATCTTTTAAGCTTGAATTATTTATACTGTATATTTCTTCTGCTGTTAATTGAAGTCCCATTTTTTGCATGTCGCGGTGATTCAATCTTTCAATGAACATTAAGAACCACATTCCTTCATCAGCTCTTACAAAAAAGCCAAGGAATAAAGCAATAGCTACAAGTGTACTTTTTAATCTAGTCATAATTTTAAGTTTTTTGATTTTTGAATTGCTAAAATAGCAATAAAAAAAGAATTTAAAGCTATTTTTACAGCAATGAAAATTTACATTTCTCTATTTCTTGGATTATTTTATTGTGCTGACTTTTGCTACTCGCAGTTAGACTTAAAAGAAATCATGAATGGACCGGACTTTGTTGGACATCTACCTGAAAATCCATACTGGTCATACGATGGGACAAAAATTTATTTTGATTACAGAGCGGAAAGTGATCGTGGTACTTCTTTGCATCAATTTATCCTTAAATCTAAATCAATTCAAAAGCTAGATTCAATAGCTAGGGTTCAAACAATTGCTTATGATTTGAGTCAAGATGCTTACAATCTTTTGTATTTTGAAAGAGACAACACCCTTGCTTCAGTTGACAAGATGAATAACCAAATTTCTTTGTGTTATCAGGGAATGCAAGATATTCAGAATATACAGCGATTAAATGATGCTAATAAACTTGTTTTTCAGCAGGGAATAAATCTCTTTGAATGGCAAAATAAGGATGGGAAATCATCAACGCGACAATTAACAAATTTTATCTTGGGAGAAAAAAAAGATGAGAAAATAGATTCTAACTTTTTATTCAAGCAACAGGAAGAGTTATTTGAGTTTTTTAAAGATAAAGATAAAAATAAGGCTTGGAAAAAAACTCAGGGAGGATTTCAGTTGTTTCCTCGACCGCGCTTAAATTATTTAGGACTTTCTACGTTATCAAGTGTTCAGATAAATCCAAGTGGGGAATTCGTTGCTGCAATTTTGCGTAGTGAAGAACTTGAAAAAGAAACTTTAGTCCCTGAATTTATAACACGTGATGGAAAGGTTAAAACATCAACTGCTCGTGCTAAAGTAAGTAAAAATGAACCCAATCAGTGCTTATATATTCTGTCTTTAAAATCAGCAGATTCATTGTCATCAATTGATTTATCTGGATTGACAGATATTCGTAAAAAACCGAGTTATATTGATACCTTGACTTCCTCACGCTATGAAAAAGATAGGAATTTGTTTATTCACCCATTGAAATTCTCCAAAACGAGTAATTTGGCTTTGTGTGATATTCGCAGTGCTGACAACAAGGATCGTTGGATTGTATTAGTTGATTTAGAAAAATTAACTATTAAAGAATTGAATCACCAACATGATGATGCATGGATTGGTGGCCCAGGAATATCATCTTGGAATGAAGAAGTTGCTGTTTTAGATTGGTTGGAAGATGGAAAGTCATTTTATTTTCAATCGGAGGAAACAGGTTATTCTCATCTTTATACTTGTGATATTGAAACAGGAACTAAAAAAGCAATAAGCTCTGGGAATTTTGAAATACACCAAGTACAACTTTCAAAAGATAAAAAACGCTTTTTTATTACTGCAAATAAAACTCATCCTGGCAACCGAGATTTTTATCACTTGGATGCAAAAAGTTTAGCTTGGACAACAATTCTAAATGCAGATGGATTTCACGATGTTCAAGTTTCACCTGACGAAAAATCTTTATTAATTCGTTATTCTAATTCAAATACTCCTTGGGAATTATACCTTGCGAGTAATTCTGCAAATACAAAAATGACGCGAATAACTCATTCTGTTTCCTCAAAATTCCAATCTTATTCTTGGAGAAAGCCACCTGTAATTCAATTCAAAGCAAGCGATGGTATTTCAGTTGCGGCTCGAATTTATGAACCAAAAGCGCAAAATAAAAATGGCGCAGCTGTCTTATTTGTTCATGGTGCCGGTTATTTACAAAATGCTCATAACTATTGGAGTAATTATTACCGAGAATACATGTTCCACAACTTACTATGCGATCTAGGGTATACTGTTTTAGATGTTGATTATCGTGCTAGTGAAGGCTATGGGCGAGATTACCGCACAGCAATTTATCGTTTTATGGGAGGTAGGGATTTAGATGATTTTATTGATGCCAAAGATTTCTTGGTAAAACAGCATGGAATAGATTCTAATCGCGTGGGAATTTATGGTGGATCTTATGGTGGATTTATAAGTTTAATGGGTTTACTTACAAAACCAAATGAATTTAATTGCGCTGCTGCTTTGCGATCTGTTACAGACTGGGCGCATTATAACCACGAATACACTAGTAATATTCTTAATTATCCAGAAACAGATCCAGATGCTTATCGCAAAAGTTCTCCGATTTATTTTGCAGAGAATTTAAGTAAACCTCTCATAATGCTTCACGGAATGGTAGATGATAACGTGCAATTTCAAGATGTTGTTCGATTAAGTCAGCGATTTATTGAGCTTGGAAAGAAAAATTGGGAATTGGCAGTTTATCCTGTTGAAGCACACGGTTTTAGAGAAGCTTATTCTTGGTACGATGAATACAGAAGAATATTTGAGTTATTTGAAAAGAATTTAATAAAGTAAAATGTTAACTACTAGAGAATTACAGGGGAAGAATGAAATGATGGGTCACATCACTGTTCTTAATGCTATTTATCCTAGTTTAACGATTGAAGAATACGATCGTGAGTTAGATCAAATGTTACCTCACAATTATGGTCAAATTGCTGTCTTTGACGATGAAATTTGTATTGGTATTAGTGGATTCTGGATTGGTACAAAATTGTGGTGTGGTAAATACTTGGAATTAGATAATATTGTTGTTCTAGAAAAATATAGAAGTAAGGGGGTTGGAAAATTACTTTTTGACTTTCTCCATAAAAAAGCTGTGGAAAACGATTGCACTATGCTTTCATTGGATTCATACACACATAATTTTAAAGCACATAAGTTTTTTTACAATCAAGGATTTAGTCCAAAAGGATTTCATTTTATTAATATTCTAAAGAATGATAAAGTTCGCTGATTGAAGCTATTTTAGCGCTTTCATTTTTAAAATACTTCCATTTACACTTGAGAAATAAATAAAGTCATCGTGCGCAACGATTGCAAAACAATTATTCGTGGAAAGTTTATTCCAGGTTTTACCTTTATCTTTAGAGTAATCTATGCCATTTGTCCCACAGCAATAAGTTATTCCTCTGTAATAATGAACACAAGAACGATAACCATTTGCTTCTTGTTTGGGTTTCTTCCATGTTTTCCCACCATTTTTTGTATAAAAACTGGTGTTTTGTTTCTCGTTTAGCTGTGTGTAATCGCCACCAACAACAATTCCATTCTTTCCGTCAATCATAGCAAGTGAATATGGACCAGACGATGCTGAAGATGGAAAGGGCAGGGGACTTATCGTCCAGGAAATCCCCTTATCTGAACTTCTAAAAAAGCGAGCTTGTTTGCCTCCGCTTACAAAAATGAAATCTCCATTACTAATTTTTACAGTGGTTCCACTTGCAGCAAAAGCAGCTTCTCCATCAATTGCAGGAATTTTTGTTAAACAAGATTTCCAACTTATGCCATTGTCCTCAGAATGAAACAAGGAGAAAAAACCATCAAATGGATCTCCCATTAGAAAGCCTAAGTTGTTTTCAAAATCCATTCCATCGAGAAATAGTGTTTTGTTAGAATCAGAGGAAGTGTAATAGGGCTCTTGCTTTAAAACTCCATTACTGTCAATTTTAATCAAGGAAGCGAAATCTCCAGTTTGCATTAAGATAATGCCATTTTTATCACATTGAATATCACGAATTTCAGGAAACAAGCGATTCAGAAAATAAGATTTTGCTAAACTTGAATCGTTTAATGGATAAACGAATAGCTGACCATTGTTTGTTCCTATATAAAGTTGTTTGTTGTAAATAGTAAGCGCACGAGAATGAATTGGATCTTTTGAATACTGAATTAGCTCAAATTCTTGTGAGAGAAGTGAAACTGGAAAAAGGAATATAAAAAGTAGGAATTTCATCTTATTTATTTAGCTTGAGAACGGAATCGTTTTTCGAATTGCTCTTTTTGCTGTTCTTTTAAGATTTCTAAATTCTTTGGAATTTCTCGTTTCCAACGCTTGTGTGACCACAGCCAATGACTTGGATTAAGTAGAATATCTTTCTCTAAAAGAGTAGTGTAAGCACTTGTTAAATATCCGTAATCTAATGTTTTAGATTTATCTGATAAAAGTTTTAGTTCAAGTGAATAATGTCCTCTTTTTACTTTATGGATTGTAAAGTAAACGACTGCTAAATCAAATTCATTAGCCATAAATTCAGTTCCAAATGAAACAGGTGTTTTTTGATTTAGGAAATCAGTCCAATAGCTTTTAGTTGAATCTCCCGGTGCTTGATCTGATAAAGTTAGTACAGCAAAAGGTTTTTTAGTGTAATTCATCAATTCAGATTTATAGTTTTTAGAATGAATCACGCTCATTCCAAATCTGGATCTTCGTTCCATTAATTTTTTATCCCAAAATTGATTTGTAAGTGGCATACCAATTCCAAAAGCTTTGTGTGGAATCAAAAAACTTTGAGCAGTAATAAGCCATTCCCAATTATTAAAATGTCCAGAAACAAGTATTACATTTTTGTTTTTCTCGAATAAATCTTTCATTATTTCCGGATTCTGAAGAATCATGCGTTTTTCAAGCTCCACTTTTGAGATACTTAAATTTTTCATGCCTTCAATAATAAGATCTGCAAAATGCCTATAAAAATCGTGTTTAAGTTTCGTTCTTTCAGATTTTGAGAATTCAGGAAAAGAACGAAGGATATTTTCTTCAATTACTTTTTTCCGATAAGGAATAAGCGATATTAATAGAATGTAAAGTAGATCACTTATGCGATAAAGTATGCATAAAGGCAAGTGCGAAAGAGGAGCTACAAATAAAAAATAGAACAGGCGTGCCATTAGTTTTCATATTTATTATTCCAAAGAGCTTGAATTGTTTTTGCTATTTCTTGCTCCTTGGAATTTGATCCAGCATTAAAAAAATTCATTCCTTTCAATTCTTCGGGTAAAAATTCTTGCGCTACGAAATTACCCGGGAAATCATGGCTATAAAGGTAATCCTTACCGTAATTCAATTCTTTCATAAGCGCTGTTGGAGCATTGCGTAAGGGCAGGGGGACACCTAAATTTCCAGTTTCTTGAACTGCTTGCTGCGCTTTATTGAGTGCCATATACGCCGCATTTCCTTTTGGAGAAGCCGCTAAATAAATGGTGCATTGCGCCAAAGCTATTCTTGCTTCTGGCCATCCGATAGATTCAACAGCCTGAAAACATGCGTTCGCCATTAAAAGTCCATTTGGATTTGCAAGTCCAATGTCTTCCGAAGCAGAAATAAGCAAACGGCGAGCAATAAATTTGGGATCTTCACCTCCTTCAATCATTCGAGCAAGCCAATATATTGCTGCATTTGGATCACTTCCACGAATTGACTTAATCAAAGCAGAAACAATGTCGTAATGCTGCTCTCCATCTTTATCATAACGCGCCAAACTTTGTTGTGCATTTTTCATGACAAGTTCATTTGTTATTTCAATGTCAAGCTGATCTTGAAATGTTCCGATAATAATTTCAAAAATATTGAGTAATCTTCTGGCATCTCCACCTGAAATACGAAGAAGCGCAGAAGTTTCAACTAAATGAATCTTTTTTGATGAAAAAGCTGAATCTTGTTGAATAGCTTTCTCGAGAATTGCTAACAAATCACTTTTTGTATGTTCCACCAAACTATAGACTTGGCAGCGAGAGAGTAGGGCGGAGATCACTTCAAATGATGGATTTTCTGTAGTTGCACCAATTAAAGTAAGCGTACCCTTTTCTACAGCTCCTAACAATGAATCTTGCTGTGCTTTGGAAAAACGATGGATTTCATCGATGAATAAAATTGTTCCTTTGGCTTGAAAAAGACCACCTTTATCAATATTGGAAATAATCTCTCGTACATCTTTAACGCCAGATGAGATAGCTGACAGGGTGTGAAATGGACGATTGAGGTGCTTGGCTATCAAATGTGCTAATGTGGTTTTTCCGACACCTGGAGGTCCCCACAATATCATTGAAGGAATCATTCCTGAATCCAATGCGCGTCGTAAGGATGCATCAGCTGATAAAATATGCTCCTGCCCGATGTATTCATCTAAGGTTTTTGGTCGCATACGTTCAGCAAGAGGAGCAGAAATCATCTTGTAAAGTTACATAAAACTTTAATGAGTAGAATCCTTTAGATAAGCTTGTAGAACATGGTCCCGCTTATCTAAATGACCTAAATTTTAGTTTTTAACGACATTTATTTGAGAAGTCTGTCCATCACTTGTCATAATCTTCAACAAATACAAACCAGATTCTAATGTTGAAATATCTATCTCAGCTTTTTCATTTAAAAGTAGCTCGGTGCTATTTAGAACAATCTTCCCTGAGATGTCTGTAAAGGTTAATGCAATTTTCCCTGTTGCTTTCAGTGAGATTGTGACACTATTCATTGCAGGATTAGGATAAGCAAGGACTTTTAAATTATCCAGTTCATCTGTGCTAGTAACTGCTTCCGTCACTTTTATTCCTAAAGCATTGGGAATATCTGATCCAAATCCAAGCGAGAAATATGCTCCATCATTTTCAATCGGGCAACTTGGTTGTAAGTAATAGTCAGTATTCCATGTATAATTTGTATTGTCATGACCCAGATAAATATTTATATTTACTGTTTGAACGCATGCTAAATAACGTTGGTTATCCTCTAGCGTTGCAGGTGTAGTAAATGCGCCATAAACAGTTTCCCCTTCTTGACTTTCATCTGTGTAATAAAAATATGCTTGAGCAACTTCAGTTAATTGGTTAAAACCTAAATTAGGATCATTTAAATCAATAAAAACATCTTCCCATTTATAGAGCGTTAAATTCATTTCTTCACCGGTAATTAGTGTGTCTCCAGGAACAGCAGTACCTTTCACCGCTGCAAAATATAATCCTTCAACAGCCAATCTACTTGCATTTGGATCACTAATCACAGAACAAATAGAATACGTTTGATTGTTAGTGCTTGGTCGATAGAATATTTTTGCATTTGGTAAGCCATTTGCAGTATCTACTTTTGCAGCTGAGTAAATCGAATCACTTATTGTGAAACTATAAGAAATCGAATTATCTGAAGCGTATTCATCAACTATATTCGTCATATTTAGATCCATCATACTTGCAGTATATGTCAAAGTGTAAGTTCCTACAGGATAGGTTGATAAAGAAAAATCTGCTAAAGTAAAATTTTCGCCTGGAGTAACATCTATACTATCATTTATGTCAATGTACATAGCTGATACACTGTTGTCGTAAACAAGATTTCCAGCTGGATTTGTAACTGTAGCTCTTAGAGAAATATTTCCTTGCGGTAGATTACCTGGATTATATATTCGTGCTCCTAAATTGAAATTAAATTCTGTTTCATTTTGTGCAAGTAAGGCGGGGAAAAATCCTTTTTTTGGTATTAATGAAGCCTCTGTTCTAAGAGCTAGATCATTGGCAAATAAGCCTGTTTTGTTTCCTAAGAACATGGTCACAGGTCCGTTTTGCATTTCAGCGCGTAAGATTTCACCATCATTAAAATTCACTAAAACTACAGGAATAGTAACACTTGGCGCTACAGTTAAACCACCAGTTCCGATATCTGCACCAGCGGATGGACGATTTACAATAAGAACAGCAATTGCACCTGCATTTTGTGCTATCAAAGCTTTTTCAGACATATAGCAAATTGTTGATGCTGTGCCACCGTCATATCGGTATACTACTGCAATTTTGCCTGAAAGATTATTTATTAAAGTCCCACAACCATAATTTGCTAATTGAACTCCAGAAATAGTACTATTTCCAATACTGCCATCATCAACTAACATAAGTGTATCTTGCACATAGGTTCCAGGGATATTGAAGTCTGGACTCCCCCAAGTGTTTGCAGGAGTTCCCCAAGAAAATGAATAGTTTCCAGCGATGGATGCCGGAGAAACACCAGAACAGACAACCTGGCCTTTTACAAACTGAATGGAAGATAGAATAATAAATAATGAGTAAAAATGCTTCATAAGAATTTGAATTAATTAAGGATTAAAATTACGAAAAAAACTTAAGCTATAAAACCAAGAGAATTTTATATACTCTTTTAAGTTAAACTAAAATAGATTTATTTTGATTGAATATTAATCATATATTTGCGTAATAAATAATCAAAACAAGTTTTATGCCGCACGACAATTCATCTAGTCCATTATTTGTAAGAATAAAAGGTCGTGTGGAAGAGCAATCAATGCAGATGCCCTTTATTTTTTCGCCGATAAGTGCAGGTTTTCCTTCTCCAGCATTGGATTTTATGGATAAGGGCATTGACTTAAATAAAATCCTTATAAAGAATGTTTCAGCAACATTTTTAGGTCAGGTAGCAGGAAATTCTATGATGAAAATTGGAATCTCAGATGGCGATTACATCATTATCGATAAGAGTTTAACGCCTTCAAGTAATGACATTGTTGTGTGTGTCTTGGATGGAGAATTTACGCTAAAAAGAATTCAACTTGAAAAGGAATACTGCTTGTTGCATCCTGAAAATGATGCATATAAAACGATAAAAGTTACCAAAGACAATGAATTTTCCATTTGGGGAGTTGTAATCCATGCCATAAAAAATTTCAAATGTACGCGCTGATAGATTGCAATAATTTTTATGCTTCCTGCGAGCGTTTATTTATGCCCAAGCTTATCGGGAAGCCAATTGT
>CAMDDR010000008.1:0-42518 GCA_945892995.1 Chitinophaga pinensis
AAACGATACAACTATTTCACATGTTTTTAATACTTCATCTTGTGGAGAGAGTTATCAAGTTGGACCAATTACGATTGAAAATGCATTTCAGGCCACTATAATAGCACAAAATGGATGTGGTACTAGTTTTGCTACTCTCGGCCCAATTACGATTTCAACTGGTACAGACGCGATTTATAGCTATTCTCCTGCATCTCCTATATGTGAAGGTGAACCTGTAACGTTTACAAATCAATCTTACAGCGGAGAAAATGTAAATCAAAACGGGTGTACAACCAATTATGGTTTTTATTGGTCTGTTATGGAAACAAATGGCTGGAATGTAACTTCTGGTTCATTGGGTTCAAACAATGGTGCTATAGGTTCTTCTTATGATTTTGCAACTTGGAATACGCCTGTTCAGAATGAGCTTGAAATTACTTTTGACACTCCTGGTGATTATCATGTTTGGCTATATACAGGTAACGCGTGTGGCGTTGATTCAGTAATGCAATTAGTTACGATACTTCCAAATTCAAGAGTCAATATCAATCCAATCAATCCTTTTATCTGCTCAGGAGATTTGTCTGATACAATCTTTATGTCTTCGAGTATAGAAGGTTATTTAATAACTTGGGAAGTAACTGATGTACTAAATGTTGATGGATTTAATCCCGTATATGGTTCAGGAACAACAACTGATACTATTTTTCCTGTTCAATTAATTAACACATCAAATATTCTTGGATATGTTGTTATAAATGCAAGTGTTGGTTGTTCTGATTTGCCTCCAGCTATTGACACTTTATTTGTGTATCCTCAGGGAAATTTGATAGTATCGCCCTTACAAGATTATTTATGTAGTAATGAAACTACTGATATTGATATATCTAGTAATCTGCAAAATGCAACTTTCACCTGGACAGCATCATTTCCAAGTATAATTTCAGGGGCATCTTCTGGATCTGGGAATACTATTTCACAAACTTTATTTAATTCAGGCACTACCATAGCAAATGTTACCTACACAATATATATTGGTAATGTTACTTGTCCCGGAGATTCAATTGTGGTAATTGTTGCAGTCCAACCAGGGATTAACTTGAATCAAAATAACGACACTACTCTCTGTCCTGGATCTCTTTTAAATCCAATAGACTATATATCTTCTCCAGTTGGAGCGACTTATACATGGACTAATAACAATCCTTCTATTGGTATTGGAGCCTCTGGGAATGGACAAGTTCCTACTTGGACTACTCCAGCTAATAATACAGGTAATCCAATTGTTGGAACAATTACAGTTACTGCACTTCTAGATCCAAGTTGTCCTCCTTCAGTAACTGATTTTATTGTTACGATTTCTCCTTCAGCAAATTTAGAAGTTTCAACTCTTGATACATTGGTTTGTAGTGGTCAATCTCCTGATGTTATTGTTCAAAGTAATGTTTCGTCGGCGATTATTACTTGGACTGCAATTGCTCCTCCAAGTATTTCAGGTTCTTCAAATGGAAATGGAAACCCAGGGAATATTGATGACATTTTAATAAATGACGGTTCAACTTCAAGTAATGATACAGTTTTTTATACTGTTGCTATTTCAAATGTGCAATGTCCTAGTTCAAATTTAATTGTTAGTGTGACTGTTCAACCTCAAATTTCCATGAATGATATTCCAAATATTTTAGTTTGTCCCGGTCAACCTTTAGTTAATCCTGTAGATTTTTCTACAATTCCAAGTGGTGGAACTTTTACATGGACAAATTCTAATACTGCTATTGGTCTTCCTTCTTCAGGTTCTGGTCAAATTGCATCTTGGAATGCCCCTTCAAATACTACTTCTAGTGCTATTGTAGGAAACATTACAATATCTGCACAACTCAATGGATGTCCAATTGTTCAAGATGTCTTTAGTGTTACGATTAATCCAACTCCAGATTATGTTTACACATTAAATCCAATAAACGGATTTACTTGTATTTCAACAACTGCCACTATAAATGGAATAGTTTCTGTCCCAAATTTGAGTATATTGTGGTCAGGTCCAAATATTATTTCTAGTCAAGTAAATGACTCAATAATAGTAGGTAGCCCTGGAACATATGTTATCTCAATGACGGATACTACAACGGGATGTAGCGCAAATGAGTTGATTCAAATTGATCCACCTACACAAATAAACATAACGGATTCTTCATCTGAAAATATTACTTGTTACGGTTTGTCAAATGGTTCTATTTCTATTTCAACAGATAATTTTAGTCCTTTAACTTATACCTGGAATCCAAACGTAGGTTCTGGACCTATTGTTTCAGGATTAGCTCCAGGCTCATATACTGTAAACGTGTCGAATAGTGATTTATGTGAAGATCAAACTACAATTATAATTACAGAGCCAAGTTTAATTTCTATAACTCCTGTTGACAGTATTGGTTCAGAATGTGGTGAAGCTAATGGTTCACTTTCTGTTATCGCAAGTGGAGGTCAAGGTCCTTATTCTTATAATTGGGATAATGGTAATACTGGAGCTAATAATACTGAAATTGATGAAGGGAATTATAGTGTAACTGTAACAGATAATTCAGGATGTTCAGTTTCTAATTCTTTTGATTTAGGGTGCACAGAATTAATTCCAATTATTATCCCTCAGTTTATTTCTCCAAATGGTGATGGGAAAAATGATACTTGGATTATTCAAAATTTAGAACTTTATCCAGATAACAAAGTATGGGTTTATAATAGATGGGGTAATTTAGTTTTTAGCTCAGAACCGTATGATAATGCAAATGGTTGGGATGGAACATACACTGGACTAGGAAAAACTGGGCCTTTACCAGCATCTACATATTTTTATTTAATTGATACGATGAAAAAATCTCAAGATGTGTATAAAGGTTATTTAGAAGTTCAACCGTAGACTTATGAAGAAAATACTTCTTATTATATTTATAGTAAGCTCACTTGTTTCAAATGCACAACAAGATGCTCAAGCATCTATGTATTTTTTCAATCCGTTGAATTATAATCCTGCATATGCTGGAACCAGAGGATCTTTAAATTTAACAGCTGTTCATCGCTCGCAATGGGTTGGCTGGGAAGGTGCCCCTGAAACTCAGTTTTTATCAATTCACGCTCCAATAGTGAGAAAGAGAATTGGTCTTGGTGCAAATGTGAGTTACGATAATATAGGTTCACGCTCAAATGTAAGTGCAATGGGAAATTTCGCTTACCATTTACAACTTAATTCGAAAAGTTTACGCTTGTCATTTGGTGCTTCAGCAGGAATTAATTCAAATCAATATGATTTCAATGGTTTAATTGTGAATGATAATACTGATATACATTATCTTACCTCAAATAAGTCAGTATCTCCGAACTTCGGTGCTGGACTTTATTTGCATTCAAATAAGGGCTATTTAGGTTTTTCTCTTCCTAGATTAATTGAAAAGTCAATTGATAATAATACAAGTAATTCATTTTTACAACGGCACTATTATTTAACTTCAGGCTATGTATTTAAAGCAAACAGTGTTACTGATATTAAGCCTTCAATTTTAGTTAAGTATACACAAAATGCTCCGATAACTGTAGATTTTAATTATTCTATGCTTTTTTATAATAAACTATGGATTGGTTTAATGTATAGAGCGAATGAGTCAGTAGGATTTAATAGTTCATTTCTTGTAAAAGAAGCATTTACACTGGGATATTCATTTGATTACCCAATAAATAATCTTAGGTTTAATAATTTTGGAAGCCATGAAATATTATTTTCATTTGATTTGAGATCTAAAAACCGCGCATTTATTAGTCCAAGATATTTTTAAATATGAAATTTCAATTACTATTTAGTTTATTTTTTGCGTTTCTTGTTAATTCAATAAATTCTCAAACCTATAAGTTAGAGTATGCACAAAAGCTATCTGGTCAATTTAATTTCGTTGAAGCTTATCCAGTTTGGGAAGATTTGTCAAATGTATTCTTGAAAAAACAAAAAGGAGATTGGGAATATTTACGTCAGGCAGCAAAAGCTGCAGAAAAGTCAGAGCAATACGAAAAAGCATTGTATTGGATTAAAATTTTGGTAGATAAAAACAAAGCATTAGCGAAAGACTACCCTTCTTATTTTTCTTTATTATGTATTAATAAGAAACATAATTTACTAGAACCCGCTGTTCAAATTGCTCTTGAAAGATTTCCTTCAGATAGTTCTATTTTATTATGGTTAAAAAATACGGGGAAAATTATTAAAGCAAATTCAAAAATCTCAGAATACAAAGTTGAAAATTTCAGATTACAAAAAAGAGGAGAGGAATTTGCAGCAGTTCCATATAAGGAAGGCCTTATTTTAGTTTCAAATAAAAGAAATACTGGTTTTATTAATCGTCTATATGGAAGAACCAATCAACATTTTTTAGATTTAATTTTTATTTCAAATCCAATTTTAAATAGGGAGAAAGACGATCTTTGGAAAGAAATAAAAAGAACTAATTCTCATGATGGACCAATTTCTTTTTCTTCAGATTATTCTCTTGCTGCAATTACTAGTAACCAAATAGAAGTTTACCAAAAAGACAAAATTAAATATTCCAATTTAGAACTAACTATTTTTAGATCTTCTGAAAATAAATGGTCTGCAACAAATTTATTTAAATGGAATAATGCTTCTTATTCATGTGGTCATGGTTTTTTTGATGGCTTAGGTGATTTATATTTTGCTTCAAACATGCCTGGAGGATTTGGAGGATCCGATTTATATAAATGCACGTGGAATGGATCGAAATTTGAAGCGCCGATTAATTTAGGTAATACAATAAATACAAGTAAAGATGAATTTTTCCCATTTCACGACGAGAACAGGGGAGTTTTATATTTTTCATCAAACGGTTGGCCAAGTCAAGGTGGATTGGATATATTCTCAACTGATTTATTAACTTTTGAGCCTGAAAACTTGGGTAGCCCAATTAATACATCAGCAGATGATTTTAGTTTTTTTCTAAATACAGAAACTGATAAAGGCTATCTTTCTTCAAATCGAAATGATTGGAAGGATAATGTTTTTTTAATTTCCAAGTCAAAAAACGATATCAAACCTTCAATTTCTGTTATTGCATGTGATAATACGCCACTAATTAATGTTCCAATTAGAATTACAGACTTAGAAACTTCCTTAAGTGTAAATCGCATAACAAATAGTGATGGAATATTAAATTTTAAACCTAGGGTAAATTCATCATTCTCTTTTTATTATGGTGGAGATGATAAATATGCTGCAGATAGCATTCAATTTTCATATAATGAAGAGCTTGACACTGAGATTAAGTTTCAAGCTAAGTTGAAAAATCAAATTGTTAGAATAAATATAGTAGATGAAAATAATGAGATACTTCCTGGTGTTCAACTTTCTTCATATTCATCGGGCATAATAAAATCTAAATATATATCAAATGACGCTGAAGGTGAAATAATATTTACTACTCAAGAATTTTTTAGTTTAGATTCTATTAAAGGAAGTTTAATCAATTATGAAGATATATTACTTATTACTTCGGATTTAGCTAAAAATAAATGTTCTGATACTATCTTTTTTACTATTAATATGCTCAAAGAAACAGGTGAGAACTGGATAAATTTAGGTTTAATACTTTATGACTTTGACTTATTTAATCTTCGACCTGAAGGGAAATTAGAATTGGATAAATTGGTTCGATATATGAAGCAACATCCTGATGTATTTGTTGAATTACAATCTCATACGGATTCAAGGGGTACTTATGAATACAATATATGGTTGGCTGAACAACGATCACAAAGTTGTGTAAATTATATCATAAGTAACGGTATTTCAAGTTCTCAAATTATTCCAAAAGGTTATGGTGAACGAAGACTTAAAAACTCTTGTAATGATTTCACAGTTTGTACAGAAGATGAACACCAAGAAAATCGAAGAACTGAATTACACATTAAACTAACAAAGGATGCAATAATTGATTCTTCAAATCTAAATTCAAACTTAAAAATAAATAATTCGCTACTATTAAGTGATTCAATTTATTTCAGAGTCCAATTAATTTCGTCAAGTAAAAAAATAAGTACTTCTTCAAAAATATTTAGAAACTTGCCGATTTATGAGTACGAAGACAAAGGCCTTTATAAATATTGTTTAGCTGAAAAATTTAATAATATTGAAAGCTCCAAACAAAAAGCTTTATCATTGAGGTTAAATGGTTTTCCAGAAGCATTTATCGTTGTTTTCAAGAATGATAAACGTTTTAAATAAGTAATTTAAAGAATTATAACTCCATAACTTATCTTAATCTCAGGATTTAAACTAGCTTTTACGGAACAATATTTGTCAATTGAAAGCTGAATAGCTCTTTCTACTTTAAGTAAATCAATTTCAGTATCGATGGAGAAAACAAGATGAATTTTTTCAAAGGGACTTGGCACGCTATTTTTCTTAGTTGCATCCACAGAAACCCCATATTTTTTTGGTTCTATGTGTTGCTTGTTTAAAATCATTAAAACATCAATAGAGATGCAAGCTGCCAATGCACCAGCTAAAAGCTCCATTGGTGTTAATCCCTTATTTTTTCCTCCAATGTCTTTTGAAGAATCAATTTTACAGATCATTCCACTTTCATTTTCTAACTCAAAAACATAGGGTTTTTCTATTCGATTTAATTCTAATTTCATTTCTTTTTGAGTTAATTATTATCACCTCAAATGTACATATTATGAATAATATCGAAAGGGAATTTAGTACCTTTGTCAACTATTTAAAGTATTGAGTTGTCAATGGAAACAAATCGAGCAAATAATCTTATAGCACTTGAGGATAAATTTGGAGCACATAATTATCATCCTCTTCCTGTAGTCTTAGCAAAAGGCGAAGGTGTTTTTGTTTGGGATGTTGATGGAAAAAAGTATTTTGATTTCCTTTCTGCATATTCTGCGGTGAATCAAGGTCATTGTCATCCTCGTATTACAAAAGCTTTAATTGATCAAGCTCAAACTCTCGCATTAACATCTCGAGCATTTTACAATGATTGTTTAGGTGAATATGAAAAATATGTCACTAATTTATTTGGTTTTGATAAGGTTTTACCAATGAACACTGGTGCAGAAGCTGTTGAAACTGCAATTAAACTTTGTAGAAAATGGGCCTATGAGAAAAAAGGAATAGCAGAAAATCAAGCTTTAATTGTTGTTTGTGAGGGGAATTTCCATGGGAGAACAACAACGATAATTTCTTTTTCAAGTGATCCAGATTCAAACAAGAATTTTGGTCCTTATGCGCCGGGTTTTCTTTCCATTCCATATGATGATATTCCTGCTTTAGAAAAAGCATTAAAATTACCCAATGTTGTTGGATTTTTAGTTGAACCAATTCAGGGTGAGGCTGGCGTTTATACTCCTTCAGATGATTTTATTTCAAAGGCGCGTCATTTGTGTACTGAAAATGGAGCTTTGTTTATTGCTGATGAAGTTCAAACAGGAATTGGCAGAACTGGAAGTTTACTAGGAGTTTGTGGAAATTGTAATTGCGAACAAAAATGCGAACGTCAAAAAAATACATACAGCCGTCCTGATATTTTAATACTTGGGAAAGCACTTTCTGGAGGTGTTTATCCTGTTTCTGCAGTATTGGCAGATGATGAAATTATGCTTGTTATAAAACCTGGTCAGCATGGTTCCACATTTGGTGGAAATCCAATTGCAGCAAAGGTTGCTATTGCGGCATTAGAAGCTGTTAATGACGAAAATTTAATTCAAAATGCAAGAAAATTAGGAGCGATTTTTCGTAGTGAAATGAATAGAATCATATCTAAATCTGATTTAGTACTAAAAGTTCGTGGAAAAGGCTTGCTAAATGCCATTGTTGTAAACGATTCTGAAACAGGAAAAACTGCTTGGAATTTATGCCTCGCCTTAAAAGAAAATGGTCTCTTAGCGAAACCAACTCACGGCAATATTATTCGTTTTGCTCCGCCTTTAATCATTACCAAAGAGCAAATTACAGAATGCATTGAGATTATTGAAAAAACTATAAATTCTTTTAAAAAGTAAGTACTATGTCAGAGGTGATAAAATTTGGAACAGATGGTTGGAGGGCAATTATTGGAGCAGATTTTACTGTTCAAAATGTAGCTCGAGTTTCTGAAGCAACCGGACTTTGGCTTAAGCAAAAATATATTAATCCTACAGTAATTGTAGGCCATGATTGTCGTTTTGCAGGAGAATTATTTATGGAAACTGTTGCAAAAGTGTTAGTTCAACAGGGAATAATAGTGAAAATGGCCAGAGGTTTTGTTTCAACTCCGATGATTTCTTTGGCAGCAAATCACTTTAATTGTGAAGTTGGAGTTATCATTACAGCAAGTCATAATCCACCATCTTATAATGGGTTTAAGTTAAAGGCACATTTTGGCGGACCTTTAGAACCGGAGAATGTGCAAGCTGTTGAAGACCTAATTCCTTCAAGTTGCACAATAGATTATGCTTCCGTTTCGATAGATATTTCAATTCAATCTGAAAAAATTGAAGTAGTTGATATTGAAGAACTTTACATAAATCATTTAAAAAACAACTTTGACTTAAACGCAATTTCAAAATCAGGAATAAAACTCGTTTATGATGCAATGTATGGGGCAGGGCAGCGTGTTATGCCGAGAATATTGCCAAGTGTAGAACTAGTGCATTGCGATCACAATCCTTCTTTCCGAGGGCAAGCTCCTGAACCGATTGCAAAGAATTTGAAAGAATTAGAATCTTATATTATTCAAAATCAGGGTGTTCATTGTGCGCTTGCGACCGATGGGGATGCAGATAGAATTGGTTTGTACAATGGTAAAGGAGAATTTATTGATTCTCATCACATCATTTTGCTCTTGATTCATTATATGGTTAAGTACAAGCAAATGACTGGGAAAGTTGTTATAGCTTTTAGTGTTACTCCTCGTGTAGAAGCACTTTGTAAACATTATGGCTTAGAGTTGGAGGTAACGAAAATCGGATTTAAAGAAATTGCCAGTATTATGGTAAAAGAGGATGTTTTATTGGGCGGAGAAGAATCAGGTGGCATTGCAGTAAAAGGTCACATTCCTGAACGAGATGGAATTTGGATGGGACTTATTATTTGGGAGTTTATGGCAAAATCTGGAAAAACTCTTGATGAATTAATTGAAGAAGTGTATGCTATCGTCGGCCCATTTAAATTTGAAAGAAGTGATTTACATATTACAGAGGTCTTAAAGCAAAAAATAATTACCTCTTGCAAAGCCAATAGTTACAAATCTTTTGGTGAATACAAGGTGAAAGAAGTAAAAACAATTGATGGATTTAAGTATTTCTTTGATTCAGAACGCTGGGTTATGATTCGCCCTTCTGGCACAGAGCCAGTTTTAAGAACCTATGCTGAAGCGCCGACTTTAGAAGAGGTAAGAAAAATCTTAAAAGTAACTGAGGAAACAATCTGTATCTAATAACTTCTAAATTTATTAAAAAAGAACTTTTTATCTTATTTACCCTTCAGTTTTGTTTTAATTTTGCAGTATGAATTGGATTGGGAATCGAATAAGTTTTATAGATAGCAAAGGAAAAACTACAATCGTAATTTCCCCAGAAAAAAACTACCTTGTTACTGCTTTAATGGGTGCATGGTTGGCAATGTGGATTACAATTGGCTGCACAGTTTTTTGGTCACTTTTTTATCTTACTTTAACCAATCAAGAAGAAATAATTATTTATATTTTTTTAGTTTTTTGGGTCTATTACGCGATAAAAGTTTCCCGGTCTTTTCTGTGGTTGCTTTATGGCAAAGAATTAATCAAGATTGATAACTTGGCTTTATCTTATAAAAGATCACTTTTAAAATATGGAAAATCAGTTCCTTATTATTTTGAAAATATTTCTAATTTTTCCTACACAATTCCCGAAGCACGCTCAATTCACGCTATTTGGGAAGTTTCTCCTTGGATTTCAGGAGGAGAACGATTTCATTTTGATTATTTCAGTAAAATGATTCGTTTTGGCAGAAAAATTTCCGAGAAAGATGCCAAATTACTCTATCAACTCATCAACAAACGGATTCAAGAACGCTCAAAAAAATAATATATGTACGGAAAGATAAAAGATGCAATAGCAAGTGAATTAAAAATAATTCAAGATAGTGGTTTATTGAAACGAGAGCGAATAATTACAAGTCCTCAAGGTCCAAGTGTAAAAGTAAATACTGGAGATAATGTAGTGGTGATGTGTGCAAATAATTATTTGGGTCTTTCTTCTCACCCCGAAGTTATACAAGCAGCAAAAGATGCTTTAGATACTCACGGTTTTGGAATGTCTTCAGTGCGGTTTATTTGCGGTACTCAAGATATTCATAAAAAATTAGAGCAAAAAATAGCAGCGTTTTATGGAACTGAAGATACTATTTTGTATGCTGCAGCTTTTGATGCAAATGGGGGTTTATTTGAGCCTTTGTTTTCAGAGGAAGACGCAATTATTTCCGATGCTTTGAATCATGCATCTATTATTGATGGAATTAGATTGTGTAAAGCACAGCGCTATCGATATCAACATTCAGATATGCAGGATTTAGAAGAGCAGCTTAAGCTAGCGCAAGCACAAAGGTTTCGTATTATCGTTACAGATGGTGTTTTTTCTATGGATGGAGACATCGCTAAAATGGATAAAATATGTGAATTAGCTGATAAATACGATGCTTTGGTAATGACAGATGAATGCCATTCTGCAGGATTTATTGGTAAAACAGGACGAGGTGTTCCAGAACATTGTGGAGTAATGGATCGCGTGGATATTATTACCGGTACTTTGGGCAAAGCACTGGGTGGAGCGATGGGAGGTTATACGACGGGTAAAAAAGAAATAATAGAAATGTTGCGTCAACGATCTAGGCCGTATTTATTTTCTAATTCTTTGGCTCCATCTATTGTGGGTGCTTCCATTAAGGTTTTTGAAATTCTATCTTCAACGACTGTTTTGCGCGATAAATTAGAGCAAAACACACTTTATTTTAAAGAAAAAATAAGGAGTGCAGGTTTTGATATTAAGCCAGGCGACTCACCAATTGTGCCTATTATGTTGTACGATGCTGCACTTTCTCAAAAATTTGCCGAGCTACTGCTTAAGGAAGGTGTTTATGCAGTAGGTTTTTTCTTTCCAGTTGTTGCCAAAGGGCAGGCTCGAATTCGGACACAAATATCTGCAGCGCATTCTATTTCAGATTTAGATAAAGCAATTGCTGCTTTTATAAAGGTTGGAAAAGAATTAAATGTAATTTAAGTAACTTATTCTTACCTTAGTGATTAATTAAAAACTTTATGAATCCTACAATAGATCGTTTGCGTTTAGCTCATTTTGGGAACATTGAATTACTTGCTAAACAGGTAGTTGAAGGATTTATTACTGGTTTGCATAAAAGTCCATTTCATGGGTTTTCAGTAGAATTTGCAGAACATCGCTTGTATAATACAGGAGAATCTACTCGACATATTGATTGGAAGTTGTTTGCAAGAACTGAAAAGATGTTTACGAAGAAATATGAGGAAGAAACGAATTTAAGGTGTCAAATTGTAATTGATTCATCCAGTTCCATGCATTTTTCCAATGAAACTATTTCAAAACTTGAATTCTCAATTTATGCTGCAGCAAGTATTATAGAATTGTTAAAACGTCAACGTGATGCAGTAGGCTTGAGTTTGTTTAATGCTGAACTTGAATTGCACACTCAAGGAAAATCTTCTGCGGCACATCATCGCTATTTGTTTAGCGAATTGGAAGCACGTTTGAGAAATTATGATGAAAAAAAGAAAAAAGCAACAAATACAATTTCCATTCTTCACGATATTGCTGAATTAACTCACAGAAGAAGTTTAGTTGTTGTTTTTTCTGATTTGTTAGATGATCCTGAATCTATTGATGAGTTATTCCGTGCCTTACAACACTTAAAGCATAACAAACACGAAGTGCTTTTATTTCATGTGGTCAATAAAAAAATTGAAGTTGATTTTGAACTTGAAAATAGACCATATCAATTAGTGGATATGGAAACAGGTGAAAAAATAAAATTACAAACTGCAGAAATTAAAGAATTATATGTTGAGGGAATTCAAAAATATTTCAATGAAATTTCGCTTCGCTGTGCTAATCACCGCATTGATTTTATGCCTGCAGATATAAATGAAGGATATGATCAGGTTTTATTACAGTATTTGCTGAAAAGACAAAAAATGAATTAATCATTTCTCAACAGCATATTTCACTTGCATTCCTAACAAAAAATTCCTTAGTATTTGGTCTTTGCATGGTCTGTAATGGGCGTGGTCAGGATGCCGGAAAAAAGCACTTAATTCGTGTTTACTGATTCGCATATCTACTAGATCAAGGATATCCAAAATAGCTTCATCTTTTAATTCAAGTGCAATTTTTAGTTTTCTAAGAATGATATTATTGTTTAATTGTTTTTCGACTATTGGTACTTCGCCGTCTTTTTTCCCGCGATTTGCTACTATCATTCCGTTTAGAAAAAAAGCTAATTTTTGGTCATTTAACGCTTGAAATGCTTCGTCGTCATCTTTCTTCAACCAATCGCTAATCTCAGCTCTTGTAACTTCTTTTCCAGCAAATTCAAATAATTCAATCATCTTTGAATCGCTGTAATCGAAAATAAAACGTATTCGTCGAATTATGCTATTGTTATTCATAGGATTGTAATTTTACTAGTAGATAAACAAAAACTTTCACTTATCAATTTTAGTTAGTGCTTGCTCAATATCATAGATAATATCCTCGTAAAATTCTACACCTATTGAAAGTCGCACCATTTTTTCAGTGATTGAAAGTTTATTTTTTAGTGCAGGATCAAGATCTACATGCGTCATTGTTGCAGGATGTTCCGCTAAACTTTCAGTTCCTCCTAGACTCACTGCCAACTTTATAAGTTTTAAGGAATTTAAAAAACGAAAAGCATCCTTTTCTGCTCCTTTTACATCAAATGAAATCATTCCACCATTACTTAGGCATTGTTTATTTTTAATATGGAATTGAGCTCCGTCTTTTTGGCTTAGATTTCCGATATAATAGACTTTTTCTACAAGAGGATGCGTATTTAAAAAAGCAGCTACTTTTTCGGCATTTATTGCCTGCGTATCCATACGAACCTTGAGCGTTTCCAAACTTCTAAGTAATAACCATCCTGAATTGGGACTAGCCATATTTCCAAGAAATGTTCTTAATCCTTTCACTCTTTTCATTAATTCTTTTGATCCTAAGCATGCTCCTGCAATCACATCGCTATGTCCACCAATATATTTAGTTGCGGAATAAAGAACTAAATCTGCTCCATGTTTTAAAGGATGCTGCCAGATTGGTCCCATGTAGGTATTGTCTACTGCTAAATAAATTTCTTTCTCCGAGCTAGAAAAATACTTCGCTATTTCTTTACTTTCTTCAATATCAATTAAGTCGTTTGTTGGATTTGCAGGTGTTTCGATGTAAACCATTGCTAACTTATTTGAAATTCCAGTATTCTCAACTAACTGAATAATTTCTTCTTTTGTTTGCCCAACACTAAATTCTGCTACATTAATCCCGAATTTCGGAAGTATTTTTTTTATGAAATGGTCACTTCCGCCGTATACTGGATTACTAATAAGAAGTAAATCTCCAGGTTTAAGGAATTCCAAAAGTACGGTTGTTATTGCAGCCATTCCGCTTTCAAAAACAGCACATTCCTCTGCTTCATCCCAAAGTGTTAGTCGATTCTCTAATATTTCAAGATCTGGGTTATTTATTCTGCTGTAGATTAGACCAAGTTCTTCTCCTTCTTTTTTTTCGCGGTGACCATAAGCTACTTCAAAAAATGCTTTTCCATCCTCGGCACTTTTGAAAACAAAAGTTGAGGTTTGAAAAATCGGACATTTTATAGCGCCTTCAGATAATTCAGGTTTATAGCCGTAAGACATCATCAAACTTTCGGGCTTCATTTTTCGTTCCATTTTTGTATATTTCTATATTCGTTAGATGTAATTCCTTTGCGAAATTACTCTAATTTTATTATAACAAAATAGAATTTGTTTATTCAAGGCTTAGCCATATAAATAGCTCTATCTTAAAGGTAGATTTAAATGTCGTACCTTTGCAAGCAATTTAGCGTAAATAATGGCACATAAATCAGGTTTTGTAAACATTGTAGGAAGTCCAAATGTTGGAAAATCAACATTGATGAACCAATTAATGGGTGAGAAATTATCGATAGTTACCTCAAAGGCTCAAACTACTCGCCATCGTATTTTAGGGATTTTAAATGATGAGGATTACCAAATTGTTTTTTCAGATACGCCCGGTGTTGTCAACGCAGCATACAAGTTGCATGAAACAATGATGGATTATGTCAATACATCTTTAAAAGATGCCGATGTACTTTTATTTATAACTGATACCATTGAGACAGACATGAATCACAAGGAAACGTTGGTTAAAATAAAGAAGTTAAAAGTCCCAGTTTTATGTATTATTAATAAGATTGACTTATCAAATCAAGCAGATTTAACAGCTAGGGTTTTGTATTGGCAAGAACAACTTCCATCTGCTGCAATTTTCCCAATTTCTGCGCTACATAATGCAAATATTGATCAAGTTTGGCAACGTATTTTGACTTTGATTCCTGAAAATCCGCCATATTACGATAAAGAGGAGATTTCTGATCGTCCAATGCGCTTTTTTATTTCTGAAATTATCCGCGAAAAAATATTTCTGTATTGTGAGAAGGAAGTTCCTTACAGCTGTCAAGTAGAAATTGAAGAATACATTGAAGAAGGACTTTTAATAAAGATTCGTGCCTTAATTATTGTTGAGCGAGATTCCCAAAAAGGAATTCTTATCGGTAAGCGTGGGGAAATGTTACAGCGAATTGGAAAAGCAGCTCGAGAAGAGATGGAACAGTTTTTAAATGCAAAAGTCTTTTTAGAGAATTTTGTAAAAGTTGACAAGGATTGGCGTTCAACGGATGCGAAATTAAAAAAATACGGATATTAATTCCAGTAAATAAATTAGTAGAATAGAAATAAATGGGCAATATTGTAGCTATAGTAGGAAGACCAAATGTTGGAAAATCAACATTGTTTAATCGCTTAACAGAATCCAGAGATGCGATTGTAAAAGAGGTTAGCGGTGTTACGCGTGATAGAATTTATGGGAAAGGGGAGTGGAATGGCTATCAGTTTTCTGTAATTGATACAGGTGGTTATGCCACTGTTAAAGAAGATATTTTTGAAGGTGAAATCAGAAAACAAGTTGAACTCGCAGTCGAAGAAGCAACTCTTATTCTCTTTATGGTTGATGTAATGACTGGGATTGGAGAAATGGATCAAGTTGTTGCAGAATTATTGCGAAAGAGTAAAAAGCCAGTGATGATTGTTGCAAATAAAGTTGACAATGTCGAACGTGTTGGTCTATCTTCGGAATTTTATTCCTTTGGTCTTGGTGATGTTTATGATTTGTCGGCAATAAATGGGAGTGGTACAGGAGAAATTTTAGACGCAGCAGTAAAATATTTAGATAAAACTGATGAATCTGTTCGTGAAGAAGATTCCTTGCCACGTTTTGCAATTGTAGGTCGACCAAATGTTGGCAAATCGTCTTTAGTGAATGCTTTTACTGGTCAAGAACGAAATATTGTAACTGATATTTCTGGAACAACACGTGACTCAATTCATACGCGTTATAAGGCTTTTGGATTTGATTTTTTAATGATTGATACTGCTGGAATTCGAAAGAAAGCAAAAGTAACAGAGGACATCGAATATTATTCCGTTTTACGTTCTGTTAGAACAATCGAAAATGCAGATGTATGCTTATTTTTAATGGATGCAAGCGAAGGACTTCAAAAGCAAGATTTAAGCATTTATTACATGATTGAAAAAAATTCCAAGGGTGTTGTTGTCTTGGTAAATAAATGGGATCTAGTAGAGAAAGATCATACGACAATGTTGGAATATGAAGCAAATTTGAGAGAGCAATTAGCACCTTTCAATGATGTTCCGATTATTTTTACTTCAACGATCACAAAACAGCGAATTCATAAAGCATTGGAGTCTGCAATGAGGGTGCATGAAAATCGTACAAGAAAAATAACGACTTCAAAATTGAATGATGTGATGTTGGATATTATTAATGCAACACCTCCTCCTGCAATCAAAGGAAAATACATTAAAATTAAATATGTTCAACAGTTGCCAACACATTCTCCGGCTTTTGCTATTTTCTGCAATCTGCCTCAATATGTTCCAGAATCTTATAAGCGATTTTTAGAAAATAGAATTCGTGAACAATTTGATTTTGAAGGAGTGCCTGTTAAAATTTTCTTTCGAAAGAAGTAAATCACTATTTATCATTTTTTGTTAATATAAATCATTAATTAAATTCATATCGTTTAAAATATTTTTTAAGTTTGTTATGAATTTTTATTATTCTCTCATATTTAAAACAAACGACCATGAAAAATACTCTTACTTTTTGTTTCATTGTTTTTTCACTTTCTTCACTTCTTGCCCAGCAGCAAATAGGAAATTCAAACATGGAAGAATGGGATAATATCGGCGCTGTAACAGAAGAACCTACTAATTGGAATGGATTTAAGTCTGCGAGTGGTGGCTTATCCGGCTTTGCTTCGCAGCAAGTTTTTAGATCAACAGCTATTCGTTCAGGTGCTTCTGGGATGTATTGCGCACGAATTTTTTCTAAATCAATTTTAGGAATAGTTGCGAATGGTACACTGACACTTGGGAGAATTAATATGGGAAGTACAACTGTAACGGATATATCTGCAAATTACAATATTTCCTTAACGAACGATCCAAATTTTTCTGAAGCTTTAACTTCTATGCCAGATTCAATTGTTTTTTGGGCTAAATATACTGCAGCATCAAATCAGCAAGCAAGAATTCACGCGATAACTCATGATGCTTTTGATGTTCACGATCCAATTGATGCAGCATCGAGTCCACATGTTATTTCAACTGCAGGATATAATTTTTCTCCAAATACATCATGGGTTCGTCATTCTGTTGCATTTTATCCTACCGCGGGTATAGGAATTCCACCTTCACCAGCTTTTATATTGGTTACTTTTGCCACGAATGCTATTGCTGGAGGAGGCGCTGCAAATGATGAGGTCTTAATTGATGACATACAATTAATCTACAATTCTTCTGTTGGAATTACTGAAGCAAACTCAAATATTCCTTTTGCTCATTACTCCACAGAAAATGGTCTGCTCATTACAGAATCAAATCAGAACTATCATATTTTCAATTTATCAGGACAACTAATAAAGTCGGGTTTAGATAGCGAGTTAAATGGTTTAAAATTAAATTCTGGAGTCTATATTCTCAAGTCAAATAGTAGAACTGAGAAAATCTTTGTACCATAAAATTTCGGAATGCGTTTCCTTATTTTAATTACTATTTTAAGTTGCTTATCGAATTCACTTTTTTCGCAAACTGCAAAGATCGAGGGTTTTGTAAGAGATGATAAAGGAAACTTTATTGTTGGTGCTTCTATTATTTATAGAAAAGACATCACTTTTGGAGCAATCACAAATGAAAAAGGATTTTACGAGTTAAGCATACCAGGTGGTTTATGCCGAATTATTGTACGATACACTGGAATGATTTCTGACACAGTTAGCATTGAGATTTCTGAAAATGAAGTTAAAAATGTAGATTTTACTCTGAATTCATATATCAAAGAATTTCAGCAAGTAGATGTTAAAGTTGGCAAGTTCGATAAACCAATTCAAGAGCAGACAGTTACAATGTTGGTGCTGAAGCCAGAAATGATAGAGAATAAAAATACCCGCAGCATTGAATCTGCCTTAGATCAAACTCCGGGACTTAATATTTTGGATGGTGAACCTCAAATTAGAGGAGGAAGTGGATTTACATTTGGAGTTGGCTCAAAGGTTGCAGTAATTGTCGATGATATGCCAATGTTATCTGGTGATGCTGGAAGACCTGAATGGGGATTTATTCCGGTAGAAAACATTAGTCAAATTGAGGTGATAAAAGGTGCTGCTTCAGTTTTATCAGGAAGTTCAGCATTGTCGGGTTCCGTTCACATCCGAACGGCTTATCCAACATCTAAGCCGCTAACTAAAATCAATGTTTATTCAGGATTTTACTCTGTTCCTAATTCTCCAAATTCTAAATGGTGGAATCAGTATCCGGGTATAAATGGGCTCAATTTTTTACATTCTAAAATGTATGGAAATTTAGATTTAGTTGTTGGTGGAAATTTAAACATGGATCATGGCTATATTGGATCTCCTATAACAGATTCTATAGTTGCAACTGTTTTTCCTGATACCTTGTCAAATTTCACTGAGAAAGAATTAATTTCCAAAAGAGCTCGACTTAATTTTAACTTGCGCTATCGTTCTCAAAAGGTTAAGGGTTTAAACTATGGATTGAATGGTAATTTTATGGCTATGCATACAAATATGCCGCTTGCTTGGTTAAATGATTCTTCTGGCTTATACCGCGCCTATCCAGGTGCAATTTTTATGCAAGACCAACTCATCTTTAATGTAGATCCATTTGTAAACTTTTTTACACAAGCAAATGGGAAACATTATCTAAGAACACGCATTTTACATGTTGACAATAAAATGAGTGCAAATCAGTCAAATCGCGCCTCAACTTATTATGGAGATTATATGTTTCAAAAAAGTTATCCCAACTTAAAAAATCTTGATTTTATTGGTGGCTTAACAGGAACCTTTACGAATTCATTTGCAAATATTTATGTCGGTTCTGGCTCACCAAATAATCAGCTTCTTAACCTTTCTGCATACACACAATTAGAAAGTAAATTCAATGGTTCTTTGAATGTTTCCGCAGGAGGACGTTTAGAGTATTTTCAATTGAATGATACAATAACAGCCATGAAACCTATTTTTAGAGCAGGAGCAAGTTTAAAAATTTACCAAGAAACTTATATACGCGCCTCATTTGGACAAGGGTTTCGTTTCCCTTCTATAACTGAGCGCTTTATAAAAACAGGTGTCGGAAATTTTGGTGTTTTCCCAAATCCTAATTTGAAACCAGAAAGTAGCTGGAATGCAGAAATTGGGATTAAACAAGGATTAAAATTGGGAGGTGTAATGGGCTATTTAGACATTGCAGGTTTTTGGCAAGAATACCAAAATACCATTGAATACATGTTTGGAATTTGGCATCCAATTACTTCAGTTGAAACAATGGGTTCAAGTGCTGGATTTATGTTTTTGAATACAGGAGAATCTCGGGTTGTCGGTCTTGATGCTTCATTTTCCGGCGCTGCAAATCTTTCTAAGAAATCTCAGCTTATTTTTTTATTAGGGTATAATTACATAGTTCCAACAACTTTGACGCCTGATTATGAATATGCAAAAGATTCTGTTGGTAGAGTTTTTAGCTATAATACAACCTCGCTAGATCCGAAACAAAAGATTTTAAAATACCGGTTTTTACACAATGTAAAGCTTGACGCCGAATATACCTATAATAAAAAGTTCTCTTTTGGAACGAGCGGAAAGTATTTCTCAAAAATTGTAAATATGGATGCAATTATTGAAGATTTTGAACAAACAACAATTGACGTTGATATACTTCAAGATTTGCGTTACATGGATTATTATAATTCGCACCGTTTTGGTAATTGGATTTTTGATGTCAGAGTTTCTTACAATCTTACAGAAACACATAAATTCGCCTTAATCGGAAGCAATATTTTAAATCGCAGCTATTCTTTACGGCCATTAAAGATAGAGGCTCCCAGAACAATCATGATTCAATACACTTGTAAGTTACAAGGAAATGGGAAGTAATTACGTAGTTTCTAATTCGTACCTCAAGTAATTCAGCGCACTTGAAACCGTCATTTGTATAGTTCTTTCTCTGTTGTCTCCGAATTGAAATTTCTTTACTATAGTCTTAGTTGGCAAAGCAATTGCAATCCAAACGAGACCAATAGGTTTTTCTATTGATCCGCCATTTGGTCCAGCGATACCACTTGTTGAAATACAGCAATCTAACCCTAATTTTTTCCGCCCACCAATTGCCATTTCCTTGACAACTTCCTCACTTACGGCACCAAATTTTTCGAGGGTTTCAGGTGAAACATCAGCCAAACTAATCTTTAATGAGTTACTGTAAGTAAGTAAGGATCCCATGAAATAATCAGATGCACCAGAAATACTACAGATTTGGCTCGCTAATAATCCAGAAGTACAGCTTTCAACAGTTCCAATTGTCATTTTTCTTGTGCGAAGCATTTCTCCAATTATTTGGGGTAGACTATCGTTTTCAAAACCATAGAGTGCTTCCGGAATTAAATTTTTTAGCTCATCAAAATAAGCATCAATTGTTTTCTTGTCTTCTTCTCCACGATAAGAGGTAATTCTAAGTTTTACCAAACCAGGTGAAGGCAGATAAGCAAGACTGAGATTACTAGAACGAATAGAATTTTCCCAATTGTAAATTATCTCTGCTAAAAAAGACTCGCCAATTCCCTGCGTTAGTGCTGTTTTATGATAGATGGATTTTAAACTAAATTTTTCTTTTAATCTTGGAATAACTTCCTCCAACATAATTCCTTTCATTTCATAAGGAACCCCGGGAAGACTAATGAATATTTTTCCTTTTTCGTCAAACCACATTCCAGCTGCAGTTCCGTAATTGTTGTTCAAAATCAAACAATTTAGAGGTAGCTCTGCTTGTTTAATATTCGCTTCAAGCATCGGTCGGTTTCTTTTGAAAAAATAGTCTTCAATTTTCTTTAATGTTGGTAAATGAACTTCTAAACGTGTATTAAAATAGCTGCAAAGTGTATGTTTTGTGATGTCGTCTTTTGTTGGACCTAAGCCTCCAGTTATAATAATGCAGTCTGTATTTGAATCGATTGAATCCAAGGAACTTTGAATTGCTTCAGTGGTATCTGAAATAACGGTTGTACGAACAATACGTGCTCCAATAAGCGACATTTCTTGTCCAATCCAAGCTGCGTTGGTATTAATTGTTTGTCCAATCAATAACTCGTCGCCAATACTTAGGAGTTCAATGTTCATTTTTTTTTGAATTTTGCAATTGATTCAATGTGTCCAGTGTGTGGAAATTGGTCCACTAATGAAAATTTATCCAATTCATAGCCCGCTTGAAGAAGTGTATTTGTATCTCTTGCTTGTGTAGAAGGGTTACAAGAAATATAAACAATATTTTTTGCTCCAAGTTCAATAACTTTTTGCAGAGTTTTTGGAGCAATTCCAGCTCTTGGTGGATCCAGAACAATTGTAGCGATTGTTCCATTAAATTCAGGGTGTTGTTTGAGAAACTTTCCAACATCTGCTGCAAAAAATGAAATGTTTGAAATTTGGTTGTTCGCTGCATTTTTTTTCGCGTCTTCTATTGCTTCTTCAACAATGTCAACACCAATTATTTGAACGTTTTCGTTTCTTTTGGAAAGTAATTGACCGATAGTTCCTGTTCCACAAAACAAGTCCATTACAACTTCATTTTTGGCAATATCTTCTTCAAAAACGTAGTCTAAAGCTTTTGAGTAGAGAAGCTCTGCGCATTTTGGATTGGTTTGAAAAAAACTCTCCATGCTTATTTGAAAGTCTAAGCCAAGAATTTTTTCTTCGATAAATGCTTGTCCAAAAATTAATTTACAAGTGCCATTTTCAATCTTTGATCGGTCAGCAACATTGTCATTTCTTGTATGCTGAAATCCTGCTATTCTCTCGCCAAAAAGTTCTTTTAAATAAGCTGCAATTTTTTGTATATCGAATTTTTCAATTCCTTCATTAGACGTTACTAGGTTAATCAGTAATTTATTTGAAGCAAAAGATTTTCGGACGACAATATGTCGAAAGAAACCTATTTTTTTTGGTGGATGCCAAGCAGGTAACCCTGTTTTTTCAAGAAAGTTGCGAATAAGGAATAGCTTATCTTCCCATTCTTTGTCAAATAAACCGGAGGCTTTGTTAAGACTTTCTACTTTCCACCAAGTTCCTCTTCTTTTAAATCCAAGAGAAAAGGCAGCATCTTTTTCTAAATTAGTTTCAAGACAATGTTCTATCGCAGAAAAGCTATACTCCATTTTATTTCGATAGAAATAATGCTCGGGAGAGGAAATAAAAGCATCAAATTTTAGGGAAACATCCTTTAATCCTGATAAGCGAGAAAATGTTTCTATTGTAGATTCTTGCTTAAATTTTTCTTGGATTTTAATTGGAACATGAATATAGGGCCCTCCAGATATTTCTTGAAATTGTGCTTGTGTTTCGTGCTCAGAGCGCTCAATTATTTCAAGAAGTTTTGCTTCAGCATGATTTTTTCGTTTTGTATCAATCTTTACTCTAACCGTCTGACCGGGAAAAGTATTGTCGACAAAGACTACAAACAATCCATTTTCAGTTTGAATTTTACCAATTCCACGACCGCCAAATGCGTAATCTGTTATTTTGATTTCTATTTCTTGCCCCCTTTGGAGTGTGATTTTAGATAATTCCACGAATAATACCTTTATCGGAATTTTCTATAAAAGATAAAATCTCTTTTCGAATATCACTATCTATTATTGAACTTTTTATTAATGAAATACCTGATGAAACATTACTATTTTGAACATATAAAACACGGTAAATATCCTCAATTTCTCTCACTTGCTCATCCGTAAATCCTCTTCTTCTGAGACCAACGGAGTTTACTCCAGCAAATGTTAATGGTTCTCTAGCAGCTTTTATATATGGCGGAACATCTTTTCGAATTAAGGACGCTCCTCCAATAAATGCATGTTTTCCAATATGAACAAATTGCTGGGCTGCAACTTTACCCTCAAGAATTGCATAATCATCAATTATGACATGACCAGAGAGTCCAGTATAACTTGCAAGAATTACGTTATCTCCAATTTTACAATCATGAGCTACATGAACATAAGTCATTAAAAGACAATTTGAACCAATACTAGTTTTCATTCTATCTTTTGTCCCTCTGTGAATTGTTACACATTCTCGGATCTTCGTATTATCCCCAATTTCCACTGTTGTATATTCCCCCTCAAATTTTAAATCTTGTGGTATAACGCCAATAACAGCTCCCGGATAAACTTCACAATTATTACCAATTCTTGTGCCTGGATAAATTGTAACATTTGAATGAATATAAGTTCCTTCTCCGATAACAACATCATCGTGAATAGAAGAAAACGGATCTATTTTTACATTTTTTCCTAAACTTGCTTTAGGCGAAACAGATGCAAGAGTACTTATCATTTATTCTTTATCTTTTATTACTTGAGCTAGCATATCAGCTTCAGTTGCAACTTTACCATTTACATATGCTGTACCTTTCATTTCAACTAATCCTCGGCGAATTGGCGAGGTAAGAGTCAATTCAAACACTAACGTATCTCCAGGTACAACTTTCTGTTTGAATTTAGCATTATCAACTTTAAGAAAATAAGTTGAGTAAAGATGTGGATTTTCAACTTTACTTAATGCGAAAACTCCTCCAACTTGCGCCATTGCTTCAATTTGCAAAACACCAGGAAAAATTGGATTTCCAGGAAAATGACCGGTGAATATTGGCTCGTTCATTGTTACATTTTTAACACCGATAATAGAGTTTTCATTTATTTCCATTATTTTATCTACCATCAAGAATGGAAAACGATGCGGAATTATTTTTTCTATTGCATTTATATCATATAATGGTGTTTTACTTAAATCAAAAATACGTCCACTATTTTCTTGTTTTTTAAGTTGCTCTTTTAATACTTTTGCAAATTGCACATTTCCAAAATGTCCCGGGCGTGCCGCTAAAATATGAGCTTTTATTGGTTTTCCAAGAAGTGCTAAATCACCAACAATATCCAGTAGCTTATGTCTTGCAGGTTCATTTTCATGTTGCAACTTGATGGTATTCAGAACGCCTAAGGTATTAACTTCGACCTTTAAATCTTCTTTTCCTAGCAATTTGGCAAGACGAATGAGTTCTTCTTTTGGAATGTCTGTGCGATCGACTAAAACTATAGCATTGTCTAAATCTCCTCCTTTTATTAGATTATTTGTTGCAAGAAACTCTAATTCTCTCAAGAAAACAAAGGTTCGGCAATGTGCTATTTCGGTTTTAAATTCTCCAATATTGTAAATACTTGCGTGCTGCGTACCAAGAACAGGTGATTTGTAGTCTACCATTACAGTTAAGCGATAATTTATATCAGGAATAGCAAGAAATTCAATTCCTTTTTCAAGATCTTCCCAAGGTAAATTTTCAGTTAATTCAAAATAGACTCTTTCTGCCTCTTGCTCGACGAATCCCACTTTTAAAATCCCATCAACAAAAGGTTTAGAGCTTCCGTCCATTATTGGAATTTCTTCAGCATCTATTTTTATGAGAGCATTATCAATTTGACAACCGTACAAGGCCGCAAGAATATGTTCAGTAGTATAAACGCTGGCGCCATTAAATTCTAATGTTGTTCCTCGTTCTGTTGAAATAACAAGATCGACATCAGCTTTAATAACAGGCTGTTCTGGTAAATCTATACGTTGAAATTTATACCCATGATTTTCTGGAGCAGGGCAAATCTCAAGAGAAACTTTTTCACCTGTATGCAAACCAACTCCTGAAAAAGAGATGGAATTTTTTAAAGTACATTGTTTTTCAACCATTATCTATAAATTACTTATTCTAAATCTTTTATTTTTCTCTCTAGTTCTTCGAGTTTACTTAATATTAAAGGTAATTTCCTAAAACCAACGGAAGATTTTTTAAAGTCGTTCAATGGAATTGCAGGGGTTCCCATTAAAGTAGCAGCCTCTTTTACAGTTTTAACAACTCCAGATTGCCCGACAATTTTTGTGTCATCAGCAATACTTAAGTGCCCATTTATTGCAGCTTGCCCACCAATCATAACACGTTTTCCAATTTTAGCAGAACCTGCAACTGCTACAAGTGCCGCTAAGGCAGAGTTTTCCCCAATATCTACATTATGAGCAATTTGACATAGATTATCAATTTTCACACCTTCTCGAATAAATGTAGAACCCATTGTAGCACGATCAATAGCACAATTTGAACCAATTTCAACATTGTTTTCTATTATTACATTTCCAATTTGCGGAATTTTTTGAAAAACCCCTTCAGAATTAGGCGCAAATCCAAATCCATCAGATCCAACAACTGTGCCTGCATGAATAATGCAATTTTCTCCAATTTTACAACCGAAATAGATACTTACTCCGGGATGTAAAATAGTATTTGAACCTATCTTAACATTGTCGCCTAAATATACATTTGGATATATAACTACATTATTACCTATCTCAACATTTTTTCCGATATATGCAAATGCTCCAAGATATAAATCAGAGCCAATTACTGCGGAATTGTCAATAAATGAAGGTTGCTCAATTTTGGCCTCTTTTTTATTTAAGTTATCATATAACTCAAGTAATTGTGCAAAGCAAGTATAGGAGTTTTCAACTTTGATAAGCGTGAGCGATAAAGGCAAGGGTTTTACGGGAATAAAATCTTTGTTTACAATACAAATACTTGATTTGGTTGTATAGATAAATTCTTCGTACTTCGGGTTTGATAAAAAGGACAGTGTTCCTTCTTTCCCCTCCTCAATTTTAGCTAAATCAGTAACTATAACTGAAGAACTTCCGATAATTTCACCATTTACAATGGCTGCAATTTGCGAAGCTGAAAATTCCATAGAGTAAAATTAAGAAAAGGAATGTGATTTGGGACGACTCATAGTCCAACTTATTAACATGGTATTTTTGTAAAAAGTTATTTGCAAGAACTTGAATCAGGTAAATCAATGGCGAGAATTTGAATTTTTTCTTTATACCAGATGCTTTTTACAGAAATTACTTCATTATTGTTTCCTCTAAAACTAATCCAATGCTCGGGTTTTGGACTTCTATTAAGCATTGATTTTTTAAAATCGATACTTCCTGTTTTTTTTATTTTGTTAAACAATGTATTTACGTTCGTTAAACTAAGTTCCTCTTGCTGACAAATTAAAAGATCGCTTGTATCTACATAAACGAAATCCTTTGATTTTGGAAAAAAAATAGGTTTTCCAAATCCAATTCTCGTGTTTTTTATTTTTTTAGCATCTTTATTTGAAAAAATAATTTCTGAGATAAAACTTTCTTGAGGCATTGTTGCTTTGCATGAAAATAACTTACCTGATTCTGTTTTGCAGTCAAAATAATAGACCTTAAAAGAATTATTTTTTTTGCTTTTAGTAAACTTTACATCTCCATCAATAAGCGCTTTTACTAATTCTTTTTCTGAGAGATTTAAATCCAATAGTTTTTTTTGGTTTTCTTCTGAAAGAACGATTATTCTCTCAAAAAGTGATGTTTTTAATCTATTTTCAGGCAACCAGGAGCATCCTCTGCCTCTCATGAAAAAGGTCACGAAAATTAATCCAATTAATAGTCCAGTTCCGTAATATTTGAGTCTTTTAAACAATCCATCCATTTCTTTGATATAAAAAAACCGAGTTGAACTCGGTTTAAATTTTGTTAGTGCTTAAAGAAGCGCTTCGAGTTTTGCCACCAAAGTTGCCTTTGGTACTGCACCCACTGATTTATCTACAACTTCCCCATTTTTTATAAATAAAATAGTCGGTATGCTTCGAACATTGAATTGTGAAGATATTCCAGAATTTGAATCAACATCAACTTTTCCAATAACTGCTTTTCCGCTATATTCAGTCGCCATCTCTTCAATAATCGGTCCGATCATGCGACAAGGGCCACACCATTCCGCCCAAAAATCTACTATAACTGGTTGGGATGATTTTAGAACTAATTCATCAAAATTTGCATCTGTAATTTCTACTGCCATTTTAGTATATATTTAGCTATTAATTTATTTTTTCATTTGCAAAATTACTGCTTTTTAATTCAACTAGTAGTAAGTTTTACTTTTTTATTTTTTGGTAATTTATTTACGTTCATTTCTTCTAAAAGAAATTTTGCAGTATGTGAATGCTTATTCTTAATAATTTCCTCCGGTTTTCCTTCGGCGATTATTTGACCTCCTTTTCCACCTCCTTCAAGTCCCAAATCAATTATATAGTCTGCTACTTTAATAATATCAAGATTGTGTTCAATTATCAATACTGTATTCCCTTCATTTACCAGGCGCTGAACGACCTCTAAAAGCATTCGAATATCTTCAAAATGAAGTCCAGTTGAAGGTTCATCTAAAATATATATCGTTTTTCCGGTGCCTTTTTTAGCTAGTTCACTTGATAATTTTATCCGTTGCGCTTCTCCTCCTGATAAAGTTGTAGATGACTGCCCTAATTGTATATATCCAAGTCCAACACTTAATAAAGTTTCTAACACTCGTTTTATTTTCGGATGATTTTCAAAAAATGGAACAGCTTCTTCAATTGTAAAATTTAAGACATCAGAAATTGATTTCCCTTTATACCTAACTTCCAAGGTTTCTCGGTTATAGCGTTTTCCATTACATGTTTCACATTGTACGTAGACATCTGGTAAAAAACTCATTTCAATTAATTTTAAGCCTCCACCATTACATGTTTCACATTTCCCGCCTGCTACATTGAAAGAGAATCGTCCAGCTTTATATCCTCTTATTTGAGATTCTGGTAAACTTGCATAAAGTGTCCGAATTTCATCAAAAACTTTTGTGTATGTGACAGGATTTGAACGTGGAGTTCTTCCAATTGGACTCTGATTTATTTCAATTACTTTATCTAAATTTTCTAGGCCTTCGATGCTTTTGTATGAAAGTGGATTTTTTACACCTTTGTAAATGTGTTTGAGCAAAATAGGGTAGAGTGTGTAATTTATGAGTGAAGATTTTCCGCTCCCGGAAACACCAGTAACACAAGTAAGTGTCCCAAGAGGAATTGTTAAATTTACATTTTTAAGATTATGGCCACTTGCTCCTTTTAACTTTAAGAAACTCCCATTTCCTTTTCGCCGTTTTTCGGGGATTTCAATTGTTTTTTTTTCTTTTAGATATAAAGCCGTTAAAGAATCACTTTCTAAAATTGTTTTTAAAGTTCCGGCACTAATTATTTGTCCTCCATGCAGTCCTGCTTTTGGACCAATATCCACTATAAAGTCCGCTGCCTGAATCATTTCTTTGTCATGCTCAACTACCAAAACAGTATTTCCAGCATCTCTTAATTTTTTTAGTGATTTAATTAATTTTTCATTGTCTCTTTGGTGCAATCCTATTGAAGGCTCATCAAGCACATAAAGTACGTTCATTAATTCTGTTCCAATTTGAGTTGCTAAACGAATTCGCTGGGCTTCACCTCCTGATAAACTTTTGGAAGAACGATTTAAAGTCAGGTAGTCAAGTCCAACATCCAAGATAAAGCCTAAGCGCGACCGAATTTCTTTAATTATTTCAGTGGCAATTTTATTTTGGTCTTTTGTTAGGTATTTTTCAATATCATTTAACCAAGTGGATAATTCTTTTAAATCTAAGGAGGCTAGTTCTCCAATATGTTTATTGTCGATTCTAAAAAAATGAGCTTCTTTTTTTAAACGTGTTCCAATGCAGACGGGACAACAAATCTTATTCATAAAACTTAAGGCCCAGCGTTGAATCGGAGCACTACTTTCTTCAGAATGCCTAGAAATGAAATTAATAATACCCTCAAAGCGAAAGCTATTATCATTTTGATGGACTTCCATTCCTTCATTTCCGTATAAAATAACTTTCAGAAGCTCATCATCAATTTCTCTTATTGGAGTCTTTATAGAAAAGTTATTTTTAGAAAGTATGGTTTCCAATTTATCAAAAACCCAAGACTTTTTATAATCTCCAAGAGGACTTAATGCACCTTCCTTGATTGAAAGAGAGAAATCAGGAATAATTTTCTCAATATCAGCCTCTGAAACTTCACCAAGACCATTACAATTCCCACATGCGCCATAAGGAGAATTAAAGGAAAATAAATTTGGTTCTGGCTCCGGGTAACTTATTCCACTGCTTGGACACATCAAGGATCTACTATAGTTACGAAATTTCCCACTATCATAATCAATTACCATTATCATTGAATCACCTTGCTTCATGGCAGTAACGACAGAATTATAAATTCGCTTTGAATCCATTTCTGATAATTGCATTCTGTCAATAACCACTTCGATATCGTGAATTTTATAGCGATCAAGTCGCATTCCCTTTACAATATCTTGAATTTTTCCATCAACCCTTACTTTTGTATAGCCATTTCGGAGTATTTGTTCAAATAATTCGCGGTAGTGACCTTTACGACCTTTAATTTTTGGCGCCAGTATGGCAATTCTCTTGTCTTTGAATTCTTTTTCGATCATATTTACTATTCCTTCATCGGAATATTTTACCATCGGTTCAAGAGTTTCGTGGGAAATTGCTGTTGCAGCACGCGCAAAAAGCAAGCGAAAGAAATCATATAATTCTGTAATTGTGCCAACTGTAGATCGTGGAGATCTAGCAACTGTTTTTTGTTCAATTGCAATCACAGGACTTAAGCCATTTATTTTATCGACATCAGGTCGGTCAATTCCACCAATAAACTGGCGAACGTAAGAAGAAAAAGTTTCTATGTACCTGCGCTGTCCTTCAGCAAAAATTGTATCAAAAGCAAGAGATGATTTCCCACTACCACTCAAACCTGTAAAAACAATTAATTTGTTTCTAGGTATTTTAAGATCAATGTTTTTTAAATTATGTTCTCTAGCTCCAAAAACTTCAATAAATCCATTTTCAGGAACTGTATTCTTCTTCACTACTTTTAAATTATTTTAAAATGGACTTATAAAATCATTAAAAGAAATACCATTCATATCTTTTTTTGAGAGAATCGGATCATTTACTTCCCAATCAATATTTAATGATTTATCATTCCATAAAATACAAGATTCAGCTTCAGGATGATAATATTCTGTGCATTTGTAGGAAAAGATTGTATCGTCTTCTAGTGAACAAAAACCATGTGCAAATCCCGGGGGAATGTAAAATTGATTTTTCTCTTTTTCAGAAAGAATTATTTTTTTATGTTGACCATAGGTTTTTGAATTTTTCCGTAAATCCACAACGACATCTAAAACAGATCCTTTAATAACCCTTAAGAGTTTTCCCTGAGCGTGAGGTGGATTTTGAAAATGAAGTCCACGCAATACATTTTTCATAGACATAGACTCGTTGTCTTGCACAAAATATATCCCTCCAATTGCCTCCTTAAAACTCTTTTCATTAAAACTTTCTAAAAAGTAGCCTCTCTCATCACCATAAACAGATGGATGGATGCTTATTAAACCTTCAATTGTATGTTTATTTATTTGCATTGATCTTACTGTTTTTATTACTTTTACATGAGTTAATTTGGACTAATTTATTTGTCAACTAAATTCATAAAAAATAAATGAATCAAATGTTTAAAATTAGATTGCGAATTTACATAATAATTGTAAGTTTTCTTTTTAACCTATCTGTTCATTCACAGAATAAAGTTCAAGAGTCAATTAGTAACTTAGTTTCTAATCCTTCAAATAAAAATGCTAAAATTAGTTTTAAGGCAATTGATTTAGCTACAGGAAAAGAAGTTGCAAGCTACAATTCATCTTTAGCAATTCCAAGTGCTTCTACCACAAAGTTATTTTCCACAGCAACAGCTTTCCAAGTATTAGGATCCAATTTTGTCACATCAACTCGAATATATTATAAAGGTAAAATTGGTAAAGACTCTGTTTTATATGGAGATATTTATATTCGAGGTGGCGGAGATGTGAGTTTGGGGAGCCGATTTTTTTGTGAGAAAGGCAAAGAATTAGCTTTTTTAAATCGTTGGACGGATTCTCTTATGTCAAAAGGAATTTCTAAAATTCAAGGTTCTGTTATTTGTGATGCTTCCGAATTTGGTTATGCAGGAACACCAAAAAGTTGGGATTGGGATGACATTGGAAATTATTATGGTGCAGCGGCAGAAGGAATTAATTTTTTTGATAATACAATTAAAATTTATTTTAAAACTAAAGGTCTTGGCCAGAAGAGTGAAGTGCTTGAAATTTATCCAAAAATTAGTGATCTATCTTTCAAAAATGAGGTTGTTTCAGGAAAAGTAAGTGACGACAATGTCATCGTATATGGTGCTAATTATTCTCTAAATCGATATGCTCAAGGTTTTTTGCCTGCTAATCAAGACCGATTTGAGGTAAAAGGAAGTATGCCAGATCCAGAGTATCAATTGGCAGAAGAATGGGTAAAAGTTCTGAGGGCAAGAAATTTTGTTGTTCGCGATGGAGCAAAAGGCATGCGCTTAGACAAAACTAGTAACAAAGTAAATTATACATCTGATGTAAAATATTTGTTCCTAGAAAAAAGTAAAACAGTTAAGGAAATTGCATATTGGGCTAATTTCAAAAGTGTAAATTTATTTGCGGAGGGATTATTAAATTATATCGGGTTTTCACAAAAAAATGAGGGGTCAACAAAAGCAAGTTTAATTGCTCTAGAAAAGTTTTGGGCTGATAAAATAAATTTCGAAGGATTAGTATTGAAAGATGGCTGTGGTCTTTCCAAGGAAAATGCAATAAGTGCAACTCATTTTTGTGATTTACTTAAGTATTTATATGCTTCAAAAAATTATTCTGATTTCAAATCAACTCTTCCTATTGCAGGGGTATCAGGAACAATAAAGAATTTATGCAAAGGGCAAGCAGGTGAAGGGAGAATTTTTGCCAAAAGTGGTACAATTTCTAAAGTAAAATCTTACGCTGGATATGTTGTAAGTAAATCAGGAAAAAATCTTGCATTTGCAATTACAGTAAATAATTTTAGCGGGACTAATAGTCAGATAATAACTGAAATAGAAAAAGTATTAAACGAGTTGGCTAACTACTAAAGTTCAGCTTCGATTATTTCAGCCCAAAAATCGTGTATGGTTTTTCCTTCGCAGGCAAGCATTTTTGGAACAATACTTTCGGAGGAAAATCCCGGAGTTGTATTAACTTCTATCACAAATGCTTCATCTTTTACAACCATAAAGTCAATTCTTGCAATTGAGCGAAGTTGTAGTAATTCGTAAATGTATTTTGAGCGCTCTTGAACTTGAGACTTTACCTTATCAGAAACTCTTGCAGGAGTTATTTCTTGTGATTTTCCGTTGTATTTTGCATCGTAGTCAAAAAAGTCATTTTCGCTTGTAATTTCTGTAAGTGGTAATGCTATCAAACCTTTTTTTGTTCGGTAGACTCCACAGGTAACCTCAATTCCGTCAAGAAAAGATTCTAAAACAATAGATTTTCCTTCTGCAAATGCATTTGTAATAGCAGTCGGTATTTCACCCAATGATTTGACTTTTGAAATTCCATAGCTAGAACCTGAGTCGGAAGGTTTAACAAAAAGTGGTAATCCTAATTCTGAACAAATAAAAGATGCACTAAATTGATCTTCACAGGTCATAAATATTGACTTAGCGACAGGAACATTAAAAGATTTTAAAAACTGATTGCAAAACCATTTATCGAAAGATAGAGCTGAAGCTAAAGGTCCAGAATTTAAGTATGGAATAGTATGAAGATCTAAATACGCCTGAATTTTTCCATTTTCGCCAGGGTTTCCATGGATGTAAACTAAGCCAATATCGATTCTGATATCCACTTTATTTTCTATAAAACTGCAGGTGTTTAAATCAAAAGAAACTAATCCACTGCAAGATTCTACTTCCCATTTATTTTCTCTAACTAAAATTTTATATACAATGTATTCTTTTGGGAAATGTGTTTTTATTGTTGTAGCACTTTTTAAAGAAATATCGTATTCCGATGAGTATCCTCCACAAAATAGACCAACAATTTTCATGCCTCGATTATTTAGTACGAAATTAGATATTAGATTTACTTGATTGTCTGTCGCTTAAAAAAAGTTATCAATATGTCAGGTTTTAAAAGCTATTTTTTTTAATATTTATATTGAATTTTTTAAACAAAAAGACAGATATTTTCGTTTATTATTCCAATATTTGTATATAATTATTCGAATGAAGGAAGTCGAAAACAAGGAACTTGAGAGGATAAAAAAACCTAAGTGGCTTAGAGTCAAGCTACCAATAGGTGAAAACTACCGCAAGGTTAGGAGCTTGGTGGATGAACACAAGCTTCATACTATTTGTGAAAGTGGAAGTTGTCCAAATATGGGCGAATGCTGGGGAGAAGGAACCGCTACTTTCATGATTTTAGGAAATATCTGTACTCGCTCTTGTGGTTTTTGTGCTGTAAAAACCGGAAAACCTGAGGAAGTTGACGCTTATGAACCTGGAAAGGTTGCAAATAGTGTTAAAATAATGAAAGTAAAACATGCTGTAATTACTTCTGTTGATCGAGATGACTTAAAAGATGGTGGTTCTGAAATTTGGGCTCAAACTGTGCGAGCAATAAGAAAGCAATCTCCTGGTACAACTTTGGAAACACTTATTCCAGATTTTGCCGGAAAATGGGATAATTTACAGGTAATTATTGATGTTGCCCCTGAAATTGTTTCTCATAATTTAGAGACAGTTCGTCGACTTACAAAACAAGTGAGAATTCAAGCAAAATACGACAGAAGTTTGGAGCTTCTTTTTAGATTAAAAAAAGGTGGAATGCATACAAAATCTGGACTTATGCTTGGTTTGGGAGAGTCTGAACAAGAGATTTTAGAAACTATGCAGGATCTTAGAAATGTTGGTGTTGAAGTTTTAACCTTAGGGCAGTATCTTCAACCAACTCTTAAGCATCTACCTGTTGTAGAATTCATAAATCCTGAAAAATTTGAGTATTATAAAATTAAAGGACTAGAAATGGGATTTCGTTATGTTGAAAGTGGACCTTTAGTTCGTTCTTCTTATCATGCAGAAAAACATTTATTTTAAACTTAATAGACACAATTGTGTTTATAAAATATTATATTAATAACAATGTTAAAATTTTAAATTAATTATATTTATTATTAAATTAGCACTTCTTTAACAAACAAATTAAATTTATTAAAATGAAAAGTAAAAGATTTATATTTTTATTTACAGTACTCCTTAGTATTTCAGCATTTATTCTTATTTCAAAATTTGATTTTGAGAGTAAAAATGGTACGTATTTTCAAAAAGAATTATCAGGTTTCATGTCACAAACAGGTGGGAATGAAGCACAAGAATGGTTGAGAGCACGATATATTGATGTTACAACTGGGCAAACAGTTACTACTGAGCGTTTAGCAGAAATCGACAAGCAGATTCGCAAATTATCTAAATCTAAATCAATATCATTTATAGAGCAGGGTCCAGATAACATTGGAGGAAGAACACGTGCAGTTCTTGTTAATCGAAATAATGTAAACGATGTTTGGGCAGGAAGTGTATCTGGAGGTTTGTTTTACTCAAATAACAAAGGAAGCAATTGGACAAGGGTTGATTCTTATGCAGCTGCTCTAGCAAGTCCAAATATTTCAAGTATGACTCAAACAAGTGATGGAACTATTTTTGTAGCAACAGGTTCAAATCAAGAATCATGGTCTGGAAACGGTGTTTGGTACTCTACAGATAATGGGACAACATGGCAAAAAATACCCGGTACAACAGAATGTACTGAAATTGTAAGTGCATCTGAATCTTCAGCTATTCCTTATGCTTGGCTTGCAACCGCGGCAGGTTTAAAAAAATGGAAAGTTGGTGATGCAGGTCTTACAGGTGCAACTGTGACAACAGGAGCATGCACCGCTTTGAAAATTTCTCCTGATGGTAATGTAATCGTTGCTGCATTTGGTTCTAGCAAAACATATGTTTCAAATGATGCTGGAGTAACTTTTGCTGATAAATCTGGAAATAGCACAGGTGCAACTACTGTTCCAGTAGGCGCTGGAAGAATTGAATATGCAATTTCTTCAATGAAAAATTCTAGTAATAAATATTCAATTTATGCTGTAAGAACAAATGGTGAATTACTTGGAATGAATGTATCTCATGACGATGGCCAAACTTGGAGTCAGTTTGTCGGAGCTTCTTCAATAAATTCTGATTTGAACATATACAGTAATGGCATCACAAATCAAGGAACTTATAATTCTGTAGTTTCTGTAGTTCCAAATGATCCTGAAAAAATCTTAATTGGAGGAATTGACATATGGAAGTGGAAACAAACAATCAACAACCCTCCATTTGGTGGCTTCGAGCAAATAAGTCTTGGTTTTGTAAGTCCTGCATCTGGACTTTATGTGCATTCTGACAACCATGAAATGAAATGGGACAATAACAATCGATTGTATATTGGAAATGATGGTGGAATTGGTATTTCACAAGATTATGGACAAAGTTTTTATGCTTCTAACCGTGGTTACAATGTTACACAATTTTATGGAATAGCATTTGACAGAGATGGTTCTGTAATGGGAGGTACACAAGATAATGGAACGCTTTATAATAACCATGCTAATAATACTTATCAGGAGTTTAGAGAAGTTTTAGGTGGAGATGGTTTTGAATGCGAAATTTCATTTTTTAATCCTAAAGTAATGTTTGGTTCTATTTATAATAATGATCTTTATAGATCAAGTGACAAGGGTCAAACTTGGAATCCTTACAATCCAACTTTACCTGCATCTTATAATCCAACAGGAACAGTGGGTTCTGCAGAACATCCTTTTCATACAGAGATATTTTTGGCTGAGTATTACGATTTAAATTCACAAGACTCAGTTACTTTTATCCCTAAAAAAAATTATGCGTCTGGAGCATCAATTAGAGTTCCAAGTGCTGCTTCTGGAGACACAATGACTTATGTATCACAATCAGCATTGTATTTTGATGATACTCTTTTCTACACTCCTTCTCTAACATCAAATGGGATAAATTATGGTTTAAACACTGCCACAGGTGAAACAGTAGCAATGGGTACTGAAACTGTAATTTACAATGTTAGTTGGGATACTTTAAGAGTTCAAGATCCTTATCAATCTTGGTTTGTTTTTTATGTAAACAAAAATGGAGGGGAAATTTGGGGGTCTAGAAATTCATTAAGATTATCTGCAACAAATGGTCAGTGGGTTTGTGTAGCAAGAAATATTGGTTCAAATGGTTACTTTGACATTGAATTTTCTAGGGATTTAAATCAGTTGTATATTGGAACATCATCAGGAGTTACACGTGTGAATGGTCTTGGCTCAATTTATACCTCAGATCCTGCATTTTCTACTAAGGTTGGATATGGTTTAATTGCAGGAGGCCTTGTTCCAACTCATACAACGAATGTAAAAATCACTTCATCAGCTTATGAAGGTATTGCAGTAAACCCTTATAATCCAGCAGATTTAGTACTGTTTGCTGGTTTTGGTGGAACGAATAAGCGTTGTACTAATGCAAATACTGCTACTTCTAGCAATCTTGTTGCTGTTACACTTCCATCAATCGTTTCAGGAATTGCTTGCTATGACGGTATTATTGATAGAAATGATGAAAATATTATTGTTATTGGAACTTCTAAAGGTGTTTTTGTAACTGAAAATGGAGGAGCAACGTGGGAGAATGCATCTACAGGGTTTGATGGAACACCTGTATATGAGGTACGTCAATCTTGGAGGTCTTTTGATGAAGGAAATAGTCGCCCTGGAGAAATATATATTGGAACCTATGGCCGTGGTATTTTTAGTTCTTCCGCTTATTTAGATTTAAATGAAAATAACAATAGCGCAATTAATAACGAGAATTTTAAAACCAAATTGAAAGCCTATCCAAATCCTTCTACTGACAATACAACTTTAAGCTTTGACTTAGCTCAAACTGGTGGTGTTAGCGTTCAGGTTTATTCAATTACAGGAAGATTGGTTAAGTCAATAAATAATAAGAATATGTTAAAAGGAGATAACACAATTTCCCTAGACTGTGATGAATTACCAAACGGAACTTATATTGTAAAGTTTGTTTCAGGAAAGCAAAATGAAACAGTGAAATTTATTAAAATGTAAATTTAATTATAGTTTTAAAAAGCGGCTTCTGTCGCTTTTTTTATGCCTTGGATTTTTCTATTTTCAAGTTAGTAATAACTATGCAATGGCCGTCAGGGTCTTTTATTGTTATTCCATTTACTTGCCAATATGGATTTTTTGCAATTGATATAATGACTTTGTTATTCGATATTTTGTCTAATATACTATTATATTCAAATTGTGTATCAGGGTAAAAAACTAAAATATCATCTTCATCAAATTTATGATCTACCAACTCAATTATCTGTGTAAATTCAAGATGCCAGCCTAATTTTTTTTTACCTATAAATACCCCGTCATACCCCGAATGATTTTTAAACTCTCCTAAAAAGTCTAACCCAATTATATTTACATAAAAGTCTACTAATTGTTTGAGTCTATTTGTATGTCTAGCAAGTCTAAATTTCATTTTTCCAAAGCCTCTACTTTTTTCTGGCGTTGCATTGGGTTTCCTTGATTTTCTTGTTGTTTAAACAATTGATAGCGACTAGGCAGCACTTTTTTTGGCCAAGTATTATTATCTAAATCTGTATCTGCTGTTTCTAAAAAAGGATCTAAGCGAAAGGAGATAACTTCTTTATCTAAGATAAAAACCTTACTTACTTTTTCTTCAGATTTCCGCCATATTTCCGCAGGAATACGAATTACTTTTTTTGAATCATCACTAAATGTAAATTCAACTATTAAAGGCATCACAAGTCCTCCAATATTTGAAAAGGAAACTTCGTAAAAATGTTTATTAGAATTTAATAGCTCTAAATCTTTGGTATCTATTTTTGCTAAAAATGCTTCATATTCTTTTTTATCAAGCGCATCTACAGCATAGATATCTCTTTTTGCGTAGAAATCATCAATTGTCGTGTCTTTTTCATTAATAGTTTCTGTAATACTTGTATTATTCCTTTCATCACCAATAAAGACATCTTTAGCATCGTTTTTAGATTTATTGAACGATTTTTCAAGCATTGGATTTTGAGTGTTTAGTTGAAAGTATTTCACTTCATCAATTGAAATATCTACATTATCAGTACCATAAAACCATCCTCTCCAAAACCAATCTAAATCTACAGCAGAGGCATCTTCCATTGTTCTAAATAAATCTGCAGGAGTTGGATGCTTTAATTTCCATCTTTCACAGTAGGTTTTAAAAGCAAAATCAAATAATTCATGTCCCATAATTGTTTCCCGAAGAATGTTTAGCGCAGTCGCAGGTTTGCCGTAGGCATTATTTCCAAACTGCAGAATAGATTCTGAATTCGTCATAATTGGGGAGATCGTTTTCTTATCTCCACGCATGTAATCGGCGATGAGGTAAGCTGGACCTCTTCTTGAAGGATAACCCCTTTCCCATTCTTGTTCTGTTAAGTATTGCACAAAAGTATTTAATCCTTCATCCATCCAAGACCATTGGCGCTCATCTGAGTTTATTATCATTGGAAAAAAATTATGTCCAACTTCGTGAATGATTACCCCCCACATTCCGTATTTTTCTCCTTCTGAATATGTTCCATCTGATTCTGGTCTTCCGCCGTTAAAACAAATCATGGGATACTCCATTCCAATCCACTTAGAATGTACAGAGATAGCAACGGGGTAGGGATAATCGACGGTATATTTTGAATAGGATTTTATCGTATGTGCTACAAGTTTTGTAGAATACCTTTCCCACAATGGATTTCCTTCTTTAGGATAGTAGGACATACAAAGTACATTTTTACCTCCAACATTTTGATTTTGCGCATCCCAAATAAATTTACGGGAGCTTGCAAAAGCAAAATCGCGCACATTTGTAGCTTTAAAAATCCATGTTTTTGTTTTTGAAGATTTTGTTTTTTCTGCTAACTCCGCTTCTACTTGCGTTACTATTATAACTGGAGAATCTGATTTTCTTGCTTGTGCCAGTCTTTTCTTTTCTTCAGTACTAAGCAGCGCATCTAAATTTTGACATTCACCTGTAGCTGCAACAACATGATCTGCTGGAACAGTTATTGACACTTCATAATCTCCAAAGGGAAGTGTAAACTCTCCAGTGCCTAAGAATTGTTTGTTTTGCCAACCAGTTACATCGTTGTAGACACACATCCTCGGGAAATATTGTGCAATTGTGTAGAGGTAGTTTTTATCTTTTTCAAAATATTCATAGCCTGATCTTCCACCAACAGCCATTCGATCATTAATGTTATACATCCATTTGATTTGAAAGCTAATGCTGGTTTTTGGAAGCAAGGGCTTGTCTAAATCAATCCGAAGCATCGTCTTATTTATAGCATAGCGCATTTGTTGACCAGAAGTTGATTTTATGTACTCAATTTTAAAACCACCATCATAATAGAAGAATTTTTTTCGAACGTCTCCAATGGATTTAAAATTTTCCATCTTTTCTATTTCTATCACTTTCGAATCTGAATTTTCTGCATAAATATTTTGGTCTAGTTGAAGCCATAAATAATCAAGACGATCTGGAGAGTTATTGGTGTAAGTGATAGTTTCAACACCATATAATTTTTGGGTTTCGTCATCAATTGTCAAGGCCATTTTGTAATCTGCTTTTTGCTGATAATAGTTGTGACCTGGAGCTCCCGCAGCATTGTGAAATTCGTTGGGTGTTGGTAATTCCAAATCTAATTGCGCGAATTTTTTCTGTGCGCTTAATTCAAAAGTAAAAAGTGAAATAATACTAATGTAGAGGGATAATTTCATGGTTCTATTGTTATTAATTTAGTTTTTTGTTGGATTAGAAACTCGAAGGTTTCTTTCTTATTGCGTTGAATCAAAGTCAATTTATTTTGCTGTTCAGGGTGTTTATCCATAAAAAGGTCATATTCAATAAGAATTTCTTCGGAATTTTTAAATGGCTGAGTTTTAAAATAAAAACGAGTAAGTCCGTTCATTTCACTTTCATATCCTTCAAGTTGAAATTGTATTTCTTGCTTGTTGGGAGAAAATGATAAGCCCATATTTAAAATCTCACTAATTTCCTTTTTTAAAAGGGAGTCATTCATAGCTTTTGAAATACTTGTTTTTGTATTTTTTTCTTCATTCAATAATTCTTCAAAATCATGACTTGAAAGTGATATAAAACCTTCAAAGCAATTACTAAACTCATTATATTCTATTTCAGCATAAGAAAAATAAAAGGGGTGAGCGCTTAGGTTTAGTGTGAATAGAATTGAAAGGAAAAGAATGCTATATTTTTTCATACAATAAATAGACTACAAAATTAAGAAATTTTCATTGATTTTACTTTCTAAACGAGTGTTTTCTCCATTACATAGTCGTTCATATAATAATCATTTCCTATCGGAAAATCTTCTTCATTGATGATACAGAAATTATTTTTTAGATAAAATTGAACAGCTTTATTGGCACGATTTACTTGAAGTATTACATTTCTTGCTCCTCTATTTTTTGCTCTTAGGAGTGCCAATTGCAAAAAGTTTTTTCCAATACCTTTATTCTGTTCAGAAGGAAGCACATATATTTTTTGCAATTTAACTGTATTAGGATATTCGTTTGAAAATTCCAATTCAAAAAATCCTATTTCATTGTTATTATGAAATGCACAATAGAATTCATTCCCTTTATCAAAACTTTTTTCTAAGGTTTCGATTGAATACATCCAATTGAGCATGTAAGATAATTGTTCTTTAGATAAAATAGTTCCGTATGCTGAAGGCCAGATCTTTTCTGCAAGATTTCGAGTAAGGAAAAGCTCTTGCTTTTGCAAAAGACGAATTTCCATTACTGTTTTGTAAATTGTAGTTGTTGTATTTTTCCATCAATCTGAAGACGGATAAAATAATTACCAGGGGAAAGATCTGATACATTCAGTTTTCCATTTATGATGGCTCTTAAATTTGCTTGTCCATTTAAATTGACAATTTCAGCCTGTTTTGGTAATTCTTCAACAATCGTAAAATGAAGATCATTAGCAACTGGATTAGGGAAAACAGACCACATTAAGTCATTCGCTGGCTCTTCTAAACCAATCGTTTGAAGTGCTAATTTCACTGCAGCATAAGCATTTACTCTTCCAGCGCCCCAACGTGTACTTCCTTCAACGGGAATTATCCCTGTTATATTATCTTGCCGCGCTGTTTCCATAATTATTTCTTTAACTTGCCGCGCTGATAAGTAAGGATTAGCATCTAAAATTAAAGCGGCAACGCCCGCAACCATTGGAGATGACATAGAGGTCCCAGAAAATTTAGCAAAATGGTATGTTCTCCCATTAAAATTAACAGAGCCAGAAGATGTAAATGCAGCATCAGTATAAGATGAAATTGATGAAATAACAGCTACTCCTGGAGCTGAAATATCTGGTTTCATTGCACCATCGTATCTTGGCCCTATACTTGAAAAAGAAGCGATTCCACCACCAACTAAAGTTCCATTAGATGCGCTGTATTGACTATTATATGCAGCAACAGTAATTACGTCATCTGAACAAGCAGGTTCGCTAATGCCATTTAAATTATTTCCAGCACTGGTTCCAGACCCAGATGTTGAGAAAGGCATGCCCCAATTTCCGACATCATTCGTTAATTCTGTAAGATTCCAATAGTGAACAGTGCCAGTATCTGCAGTAGATTTTAAAAGAATTTTCAAGGAAGTATTTGTGTTTTTTACACGGAGTCGCATTTGAGGCTTATTGTTTAGTGGATGAACAGCATCAGCAGAAATATTGTACCAAACTGTATCTAATCCTGCTACTATGAATGTATCGATATAACTTGGGGTATTGTTTGTAGCGTAATAAGGACTTTCTACTAAAACTAGCCCGGCACTGTTTGTGACAATAATGCCATTCGAAAAATTATTTCCAACTTCTCCCCATGAGTGAATACTTTGTCCCCACATATTTGCATTTGCATTGTAATCGTAAAAATCAATTTTAGATTTTAAAACATCATTACTAAATGTTTTTTTGAGGTGAAAATTAACATTGCCATTGTTTCCCCCGGAGTTAACAAATATAACTCCTAAGTCAGTATAGGCAGTAATAGCTTGACTTAACAATGATGTCCCATCTAACGTACCAAAGTGATAAATCCCCCAACTCATATTAATCACCAATCTTTTACCATCCGCAAGCGCTTTTTGATACATCCATTCCCAAGCATCTAATACGGAAGCAACATTAAAGGTAAAAGTCACAAAAAGTAATTTTGACTCAAAAGCTACCCCACGATAAGCTAAACCAGCTCCGCTACCAGCGGCAATTCCAGCAACGTGAGTGCCATGTGTAAAATAATTGTAAACATTTGATGTGTCACATTCAGCCGAAAGTAAGGATTGAGGACTTGTATATTCTGTCCCATAATTAAATCCAATTGGACTTGGTCCACTTGTTTTAAATTGATCCCAAGCAGCAATAATTCTCGATTCAGAAAGAGTTGTATCATAAAACATTGGAGAAGTATAATCAAATCCCCAATCAGTAACACCGATATAAACATCTTTTCC
>CAMDDR010000009.1:0-42432 GCA_945892995.1 Chitinophaga pinensis
CCTAAGAACCAAAATAAATGTTGGTATAAAATCGGAGACCCGCCATGATTTGCTAACATTTCGCTTCCAACAACTATATCAGAAAGATAAAAACTTGTTCCTGCTAAACGGTCCATTGTAAGCAATAAAGCTGCAGATAATAATACTGGGAAAGATAAAACACCAAGAATTGCTGTAACAAAAAATGCCCAAATTGTAAGTGGCATGCGTGTCATTGTCATACCTTTTGTTCTTAAGTTTAATACCGTTACGATATAATTTAAACTTCCAATTAAAGATCCAGCAATAAAAATTACCATAGAAATCAACCAAAGAGTCATTCCTAATCCTGAACCTGAAATTGATTGCGGCAAGGCAGATAGTGGTGGGTAAATTGTCCAACCTGCCATTGCAGGTCCAGTCTCAATAAACAAGGAACCAAGCATTATTAATGAAGAGGCAAAGAAGAACCAAAATGAAAGCATGTTTAGGAATCCTGAGGCCATGTCACGCGCTCCAAGTTGCAGCGGTATTAATATATTTGAAAAGGTCCCAGATAATCCTCCTGTTAAGAGAAAGAAAACCATAATTGTTCCATGAATGGTTACCAATCCAAGGTACATATCTTCCTTTAAAACGCCATTAGGAGCCCATTGCTCACCAAGGAAAAAAGATAAGAAATCAGAGCTTTCTCCTGGCCAAGCCAATTGAATTCTAAAAAGAATTGAAAGCAACATTGCTACAACACCCATAAAAACTGCAGTCATTAAAAACTGCTTTCCAATCATTTTATGATCTTGACTAAATATATATTTTGAAACAAAGTGTTCTTCATGGTGGTGGTGATCCCCACCATGATCATGACCGTGCCCGTGTTCTTCGTGTGCTGTTGAAGCCATCTTTTTTAATTTAAATTAATGGTTTGTTAATCAATGAATCCTTTGGAGTTGCAGTTTCTTCTGCTGCTGGAAAGTACTTCATTTTAAAAGTTTCTTTGTTTTTCTGAGCCATCCATTTTTTATATGATGCTTTATCCTTAACAACGACTATCATTTTCATTTTGTAATGAGCGCCTCCACAAATTTTATTACACATTAAAATAAAATTAAAATTAGGATTGTTCTTTTTAAATCTCATTTCCTCAGTGGTCATGTTTGGCGTTAGTTTCATCCGTGTAGTCATCCCAGGAACAGCATTCATTTGAATTCGAAAATGAGGGAAATATGCGGAATGCAAAACATCTCTAGCACGCATATTGAACTCATAATTTTCACCCTTACACAGGTATAAGGTATCTCTTTGAATAATATCGTCCCAGACAGCTGCATCCGCTTTTTTATCATGATTTTCCTTTATCTGAGTTACTAGTCGAAATAATCTTTCCTTTACAGATAAAGTATTTCTTCTTACAACAATTACTGAATCGTTAAGAATTGTATCTCGATTATTTAATAATTTTGTTAGAGATAAAATTTCCTTGCTCATAATTGCAATTGAGGTATCAATTGTATTAGAAGTTATTAAGCCAAGCTCGTTATTATCTGTAGTTAACTTATAATCATACTTTCCTAATTCATTGTCAAGGCCAGCATACCTTGCCGTCCAATCGTATTGTTTGGCAAAAAGTTCAATCCTAATAGCATCTGGCTCTGCTGGTGAAGTAATCTTTGCCCATGATTTTAATCCCAAAATGATTATAAAAGCTAGAACAATTGCTGGGACGATGGTCCATATCATTTCTAGTTTATTGTTATGTGGATAAAAATAAGCCTTAACTCCTGGTTTTCTAACGTATTTATAAGTAAAATAGAACAATAAATAGTTAGTAATAAAGTATGATATAATAATGATGATGAAATTTAAATTTAATAACCAATCTGTTTCAACTCCTTGAGTTGAGGCTGCCTCTCCTCTTCCTGTCCAGCCATAAGTGAGCATTAAGTATATAAATCCTGCAAAAGTAACTAACATGAAAACGTACATTAATAAGCCATTAATATGGTTGTCTTTGTCATTCACTTCATGCTCTGCAGACTTTCGTAATTTAGAAGAAAGCTCGTATACTCTAACTAATTGGGCAAGGGCAATTGCACCTAAGATGATTACTATTAAAATTATTAATTTTTCCATTTTCTATTTGCTAATAGTCGTTTTTAAATTTCATGATGAATACTTTCATCTAAAAAAGGGTGATTAACTGGCGTCAAAGGAGCTTTTGTTAAGTTCTTAAGAATAGCCGCAATAAATACCCCTGCAAGCAATATAGCCATTCCAATTTCCAATGCTCCAATTTTTGCATTCGCTCCTAAAGATCCAGCAGAAACCATAATATAAACATCCAACCAGTGTCCTGCAAGAATTATTATACCAACAAAAGTTAAAATTCCAGCATTTCTTTTCGCATCCCTTGACATTAGTATTAACATCGGAAAGGCAAAATTGATCACGAACATCGCAAAATAAAGAAATTTAAAATTTTCAATTCGCATTACATAGTATGTTACTTCCTCGCCAATATTTGCATACCAAATCAACATAAATTGTGAAAACCAAAGGTAAGACCATAAGAAAGATGTCGCAAAAGTCCATTTTCCCAAATCGTGAATATGAGAATCATTTACTTTCTCCAAGTAACCAAGTTTTTTTAAGTAGATAGTCAACATTACCAATACAACCATGGTAGAGCACCACATTCCTGCAAAAGTATACCAGCCAAATAATGTTGAAAACCAGTGAACATCAATTGACATCAACCAATCCCATGAAGAAGTTGAACTAAATACAGCAAAAAATACTAAGAAAGTTGCTCCCTTTTTATAATTCTTGAAATGTAATTCCGTGCCACCAATTCTATCTTCTTCTAGCGATCTTTTTTTGAATCCATTTAGGAAAATGATATATACAGCGAAATAAACTAAAGTTCGAAACCAGAAAAAAGGTTTATTTAAATACACCGATTTACCTTGAATAATTTCATCGTTTGCAACTGTTTCAGGATCCATCCATAAATAAATATGTGCTCCATCCATAAAGGTAATTACCAATAAAACAAATGCAAATATTGCTATTCCTGTAGGAATAAATCCTGCAACAGCTTCAATTACGCGTTTAACAGAAGCATACCATCCTGTTTCTGTAGCATAGGCCAAAGCCAAAAAGAACAATGCTCCCAAGCCAAGGGCGAAAAAGAAAAAGCCGTTTATTAGACCATTGGTCATCAGGCGTGTTTTAAAATGCGCATCGCCCACTCCGGTAATCACACCAATAATACTTAATAAAAGTCCTGCTCCTATAAGACCGTATATTAAATTTTTGGCTTTTTTATTGATTTGAAATTCCATTCTTTCAGCTTGTTTAATTTAATTCATTGTTGTGTCAGCAACAACTGATTTCATTGCGGTTCCATTAGCATCAAATTTTCCATAATTCGGATCTTGAAACTGACGGACATAATGCACTAAGGTCCATATTTCTTTTTTTGATACTAACGAATTATGAGCACCCATCATATTTTTACCATAATAAATAGAATAATATATTTGCCCATCAGAAAGTGCAGTAAGCGTAGCATAAGCAGGTACGCCAACATAAGCTCCACTTGCAACCATCGGACCATTTCCATCTCCTTTTTCACCATGACAATGCTGACACATTGCAGTATAAAGTTCTTTTCCTTTCGCAATCATACTAGCAGAATTAGCGGCTGTTAATTTATATGGATTTATATCTTGAGCAGCCAATAAATATTCATCATTCGAACTAACATCTATTCCAAATAGGCCGTGTGATTCTCTCCAAGCTGCATTTGCTTTTCGGAGGTTTGGAAGCATTAGTCTTACTTCTGTAGAATCAGTACCACAAAAAGGAATTGTATTTCGTGGAGGTATCATTGCAGATAATTTTGATTTCAAATCCTTGTTTTCGCGACCTCGAATTTCACCATAATCAACATAAGCTTCAATAGATGGTGAACGATACATATCTGGCATATATTCGTAGCCTGAACTATCTGGATCAGAGGTGCAAGCGCCAAAAATTAAAATAGTGAATGCTATTATTGAAAAATTGACTGCCGTATTTATTGTTTTTTTCATCTTAAAATGAACTTAAAATTCTTAATCTATATTTTTTTTATCTAATTCTATATAACCTGTTTCATTTAATAACAAATCTAAATCAGCTTCCTTCATCGAGTTTTCACTCAAGCGAATTTCTATAACAAATTTATCATCTGTAGTCCGAGGATCAGGATTTTGAGCTGGCATCCCCGGAAGTGTTTTATTACGTAACAAATAAGTAATCGCCATACCGTGCGCTGCGCATAAAACTGTAAACTCAAAAGTTATAGGAATAAAAGCAAGGATATTCTGTAAATAAGTAAAATTTGGTTTTCCTCCAACGTTCATCGGCCAATCTGTAACCATAAAAAATCGCATTCCAACAGTTGCAAGTGTTAGGCCCGTTAAACCGTACAAGAATGCCATAATTCCTAAGCGCGTATTTTTAATACCGATTATTGGGTCAATTCCGTGAATTGCAAAAGGAGAAAAAACCTCTGAGATTTTTATTCCTTTTGAAACGAGTTTCATTGCGCCATCTTTCAGCACTTGATCATCGTCATACATTACATAAATTACCTTGTCTGTCATGTTTAAACTATTAATGGTGTTTATGATAATCCAGTGATTCTTTATACGATTGCCCAGATCCCTTCAATATTGTCTTAACTTCATTTAAGGCTAAAACAGGGAAGAAACGGGCAAACAATAAGAAAAACACAAAAAACAAGCCAATTGTTCCAATATAAACTCCAATATCAATATGACTAGGATAATGCATGCTCCATGCTGATGGTAAATAATCGCGGTGCAATGATGTTACAATAATAACATAGCGTTCAAACCACATTCCAATATTCACAATAATAGAAATAAAGAAAGTAAATAATAAGCTTCTTCTTAATTTTCTAAACCACATTAATTGCGGGGATAAAACATTACATGTCATCATTGACCAATATGCCCACCAATAAGGACCAGTTGCACGGTTTAAGAATGCATATGCTTCATATTCAACTCCAGAATACCAAGAAATAAATAATTCTGTGATATAAGCCGTTCCTACAATTGAGCCCGTTACCATGATTACAATATTCATGTACTCGATATGTTTTGTATGGATATATGCTTCCAAGCTCATGGCTTTTCGCATTATTAGGAGTAATGTTTGTACCATTGCAAATCCTGAGAATACTGCTCCAGCAACAAAATATGGAGGGAAAATAGTTGTGTGCCACCCTGGTACGATTGATGTAGCAAAGTCAAATGATACAATTGAGTGAACAGAAAATACAAGAGGTGTAGCAAGTCCAGCTAAAACAAGAGAAACCATTTCAAAACGATTCCAATTTTTTGCTCTTCCCGACCAACCAAATGATAAAATCGAATACATTTTTTTAGACAGTGGTTTCTTTGCTCTATCTCGGATAGTTGCAAAATCAGGAATTAAGCCAATGTACCAGAAAACAACTGAAACAGATAAATAAGTTGAAATTGCGAATACGTCCCATAAAAGTGGTGAATTAAAGTTTACCCACAAAGAACCAAACTGATTTGGTAAGGGTAATACCCAATATCCTACCCACAAACGCCCCATGTGAATCAGTGGAAACAATCCCGCCATAAATACAGCAAAAATGGTCATTGCTTCTGCAGAGCGGTTAATTGCCATTCTCCATTTCTGGCGAAAGAGCAATAAAACTGCAGAAATTAATGTTCCAGCATGACCGATACCAACCCACCAAACGAAATTAGTAATATCCCAAGCCCAGCCAATTGTTTTATTTAAGCCCCAAACGCCAACACCAGTTCCAAGTAAATATAATATACAGCCAACGCCATACAAACCAATAATAAGCGCTATTCCAAAAAGAATATACCACATTTTTGGAGCCTTGTCTTCAATCGGACGACAAACATCTTCCGTGATATCATGATAAGTCTTGTGACCTAAAATGAGGGGCTCTCTTATTACTGCTTCCTTTTGCATTGCGAGTTATTTTTCAATTAATGATGTGCTTTTTTTTCTCCATGATGAGCTTTTTTCTTGACAACTTGTAAATCATCAAGTAATGCATTCTCTTCATTTCTAACTTTTACCTTGTACCACATATTTGGTTTTATTCCTACTTCTTCTAATGCTTGATATGAGCGTTTCTCATTTGAACTAGAATAAATTTTTGAATTTACATCATTCCAATCTCCAACGATTATTGCATTAGTAGGACATGAATCTGAACATGCTGTTGCAAATTCTCCATCAATAATTGGACGAAGTTCTTTTTTAGCAACTAATTTTGTAGATTGAATTCGCTGAACACAGAAAGAGCATTTTTCCATTACACCACGAGAACGAACTGTAACATCTGGATTCAAGACCATACGACCTAAATCATCTTGAGCTGGATTCACTTCAGTAAACTTCTTGTATGACGGGTAATTAAACCAATTAAAACGACGAACTTTATATGGGCAGTTGTTTGCGCAATAACGTGTTCCAATGCAACGATTATATGTCATTTGATTCAATCCTTCATTACTGTGAGTCGTTGCTAATACTGGGCAAACTGTTTCACAAGGAGCATGATTACAATGATGACACATCATTGGCATGTGAACTACTTTAGGATTTTCTGCCGCAAGCTCTGCTTTATCATACGAGAAAGTTTCTTTGTCTTTGCGAAGTCCAACTGTTGCCTCTTCATAGGAAGCAAAATATCTATCAATTCTCAACCAATGCATTTCGCGACCTCTTCTCACCTCATCTTTTCCAACAACAGGAACATTATTTTCAGATTGACAAGCAATCAAGCAAGAACCGCAACCAATACAAGAAGAAAGATCAATTGTCATTCCCCATCGATGACCAATTTTTTCTACAGGATGTGCATCCCATAAATCAAATTCAGCTAGTGGAGCATCTTCGTGATGACCTTCTTTGTTTAATCTCTGTAATGTAAATGTTGGATTGTAAGCCTCTTTATCCTTATTATTAAAAATATCAAGTGTTGTTTCTCTTACAATCGAATGACGTCCCATTACTGTATGGTGAATTTGAGTTGCAGCGATGATATAAGTTCCATCTACTTTTGAAAGTTTACCCGAACCATAATATTGATACGTTCCATTTTCAATTGCTACACAAGGGAAAGCATTTGCACCAATTGGTTTTGAATTTCCATTTTCAGAAAGCTCATAACCACCGTATTCTTTTGTTTGATATGCAGCTTTTCCGATTTTTTCTCCATTTCCTCCTCTACCATAACCAAGAGCAACTCCAACAGTATTTAAAGTTTGACCTGGCAATGGATAAACAGGTAAAGTTAGAGAGGTTCCATTTACTGTAACTGTTGCTAAGTTTAATCCATTTTCTTGGTCATAAGTAGTTACAAATCCACCTTTTTCCATATCAAGTGGATTCATGGTAATGTAATTGTCCCAAGTTACCTTTGTCATTGGATCAGGCATTTCCTGTAACCAAGGATTTCCAGCATTCAATCCAGTGCCTATAGCTGTTTTTTGATAAAAAACAACTTCCAAATCTCCTGCTTGAGGTAAAGAACTTATCGCTGCATCCTTAAAAGTTAAAGCTACTGGCGTTACAGAAAGGGCAGCGCAACTATTGTGTGTTGTAAAAGCAAAATCTCCAAGTGGAAATAAGCCTTGAAATGTATTCTTAATATAATCATAAGCAACTGCAGAGTCTTTTCCTCCTCGTGGTGCTTTTCCTGTCCAAACTAATATCGATTCTAATGCAGATGCCGTATTGTGAAGTGGGCGAATTGTCGGTTGAGCAATTGCATACTCACTTGGTTTTGCTGTGTAATCATTCCAAGCTTCTAAAGAATGGTGATCAGAGCAAGTATAATTACAAAGACTTGCTGTTTCATCCATATGGGAAGCAAAAGAAACGCGGGTTTTTACTTTTTTCAATGCCTTCCCAAATTCAGCGCCATTTGGCAAAGAATAAACTGGATTTGCACCCAACACTAAAAGAACATCTGGGCCTTTTCCTGCTATTACATTGGAAACAAATTTTTGGACTTTCCCATCCTCAGACTTATATAATTGAATCGGATTATTTGCGTCTATTGTTGTACCGTAAGCACGCAAAATATTGTTTAATTTATTTGTTAAGAGTTGAAGTCCAACATTATTCGCACCACAAACTACAAGTGATTCTTTTTTAGAAAGCTTTAGAGCTTTCAAGGCACGTGCAGCAATTATTTCAGCACCTGCGTTTAAGTTAGAAGATACAGAAGTACTTCCACCCATTCCTTTAATTAAGTATGCTAAAACGGAAGCTTGTTCAGAAGGTTTAATCATTCCTCTACCATCAGCATTTGAACCAGAAACTGACATAACTGATTCAAAATGGAAGTGTTGAGACATCCACTTATTGTCAGGATTTCTAGTTTGTCCATACTGCCCTGCAAATTCTGTTGGTAATAACCAAGTAGCTAAGAAATCAGCATCAACACTTACGATTGTTTTTGCTTTCGAAAAATCATAACTTGGTATAATTGCTGCTCCCCAATTTTTTAAATTTGCTTCGCGCATAGCGGCATAGGATACAGCATCATATTGAATATGTTCAAATTTTGATGGAGACTGTGCATTCATGGAAAGCTCCATTTCAGAAATTGCCCTAGTTAAAGAAGGACTGATAATCGTATTACTTAATAAAACAACTTTCTTCGCAGATTTTATAGCAGAAGAAACTGCAGAATCTACTGAAGACCAACTTTTAGCTACGCCATCAATTGTTGGTTCTGCTAGTCTTTCGCTATCGTAGAGACCCAATACAGAAGCAATAATTTGTGGATTTACTCCACCATTTGTAAAACCAAAATCCTTGTTTCCTGAAATAAAAATTGGTCTGCCTTCTCTAGTTTTTACCTTTATACTTGTATAAGAACAGCCATCATAATAAGTAGAAGCATACCAAGTAGGTAATCCTGGAGTAACGTTTTCAGGTTTTACAACATAAGGAACAGCTTTAGTAACAGGCGCCTCACAAGATGCTATTGTTGCTGCAGCTACAGAAAACCCTAAAAATTTTAAGAAGTCTCTTCTTGTTGTAGAGGATTCATTTAAACTGTCATCGCCCAAAAATTCCTCAATCGCTTGTTGATTGGGGAATTCTTGATCCTTACTCTTGATAAATGCAGGTGTTTCCTTTAATTCTTCAAGACCCTTCCAATATTTTTTTGTAATTCCCATAGTCTATATTTCGACAAGAATATTAATAATTAATAGTGACATTTTGCACATTCCCAACCTCCCAATTCACTTACAGAAACTTTACCATCTTTAAGGTATTTTCTATAGAGTGTTTTGTCGTTGTCTTTCAATCTCCTGTGGATTTCATCGTAGTATCCACTCTTTGCATTTCCAATGGAAACACCGCTTGCTCCGTGGCATTCAATACACCAGCCCATTGTTAAAGTAGGCTTTGATAATTTAATATTTCCTTCGATTTTATTTAATTCAGATACAGGTTGCACTTTTACTGCTTCTTCCATTTGAGTCATATCACCATGACATTGCTTGCAATCTACACCCCCGACAACAACATGTTGCGAGTGGTTAAAATAAACGTGATCTGGTAATACGTGCACTTTGTTCCAAACAATAGGATTTGTTTTATTATTATAAGCTCCTGTAGGGCCATTTTTTGGATCCCAACCAGCGGCAGCATATATTTTTTTGACCTCAGAAGCATATGGTTTTCCTTCACCAGAAATTTGTTTGTGACAGTTCATACAAACATTTACAGTAGGAATACCGGCTGACTTAGATTTCTCCACAGAGTTGTGGCAGTAGTTACAATCAATTCCGTTTAATCCAGCATGAACACTGTGCGGGAAAGCAATTGGTTGAGATGGTTGGTAATTTTCTACAACATTAATTCGTGATAAACCTTGTAAAATACCAACGGCAAACGCAATAACAAGAACAAGAGAAGTTATTCCTACATACAATCTATTTTTCCATGCCCAAGCCCTAAATTCTTCTCCATAAGTTAATTTCTCTTGAACATCTAATTGATCTGAAGTTGCAATGTTTAATTGACGGCGAACACCACCAACTGCCATAATTATTACAACAAACATTACACCTAATATAATCCAGATCAAAGACATTGAGCTTTCTTCTTCCGGATCCATTCCTGGTGTAACTGGCCCTCCAGTTGTTGGTGGTGCTGCTGTTGCAGGATCAGGTTGCGCATCCACCCAATCAAGAATCGAAATGACTTCTTCGTCCTTTAAATCGGCAAAGGCCGTCATTACCGAACCTTTGTATTCATTAAAAATTTCATTTGCACGAGCAGACTTACCGCTTGCGCGCAATTTCGCATTATTTTTTACCCATTCAATTATTAGAGCGCCTTCGCCAGCTGCCTCCCAACGTTTTCTGGCCTCAAATAATTTTGGACCCGTACCATTCTTATGCGGTTGATGGCAAACAGCACATTTAGCTTTAAATAATCCTTCTCCCTGAGCAGAAAATTCGTTGCTAAAAGAGGAAATTGCTAACGTTAATACTAAAAAAAATAGTCGTTTTAAACGTTTAAGGTGTTGAATATTAGATATTTTCATGAAAATGATTACTAAATTCTTTTATTTTTAATAAATTCAAAGCGTTTTTACGACTGCAAAATTACTAGATTAACACTATTCAATGACACTATTATGACAAAAAAAATTAAAAAAAAGCTAATTTAAAATGATTCTAAATAATATGGCATTTTTAAATTTTGAAGCAATAAAAAGTTTAATTTTGAAATTAAAATTTATATGTCTCTAAAAACTATTTTTTTGCTTTTCTTACTCCTGAATTTTAACGCTAAAATCTTTGGTCAAATAAATGTATACAAGGATAACAGAATAGATGCATTAGTTGAGAAAAAAAGAACTTCGATTATGGGAGGCTACAGGATTCAAATTTGTTTTGATTCTGACAAAGTTGTAGTAAACAACGCGCGCACTAAATTCTCTAATCTCTTCCCAAAAATTGACACCTACATGAATTTTGAAGCACCCAATTTTAACTTATTAGTTGGGGATTTCCGAACCCGTATTGAAGCAGAAAAATTACTTGAGAAAATTCTTGGGGAATTTACAATTTCAATTATAAAGAAAGAAATCATTCATCTTCCAAGAGTGGACTAAAAATGCTTCCAGCCTTGCGCTTTTAGACTCAAAGCAGATCCGTTTTTGTCTACTAAATAAACTCCTTCTTTTTTATCAGTCATGTGTCCGATAACTGTCATGTGCGGATTTCCTTTTATTTTTTCGAAATCTTCCTGTTTGATCGTAAAAAGCAATTCGTAATCCTCACCCCCGTTTAGTGCGCAAGTAGTGGGATCCATATTAAATTCTATTGCTGTCATTGATGTTTTAGTATCAATTGGGATTTTTTCATCGTATAAATGACATCCAACTTTACTAGCTTTGCAAATATGCAAAATCTCTGAAGCCAAACCATCCGAAACATCAATCATAGCGGTAGGTTGAACACCTAGTTCTTTTAAAAAACCAATAACATCTATGCGCGCTTCTGGTTTTAATTGCCGTTCGATAATATAATCGTGACCGTCTAAATCTGGTTGAATTTGTGCATTGGCTTTGAAAACATCTTTTTCTCTTTCCAATAATTGTAAACCCAAGTATGCGGCTCCTAAATCACCAGTTACAACTAATAAATCAAATTCTTTAGCACCACTTCGATGAACAACATTTTCTTTTTGGGCTCGACCTAAAACAGAAATACTAATTGTGAGACCTGAAATAGAAGTAGTTGTATCACCTCCAACTAAATCCACCTTGAAATTTTCGCAAGCCAAATGAATTCCAGCGTATAATTCTTCAAGAGCTTCACTAGAAAACCTACTTGATACTGCGATTGAAACAGTTATTTGTTCTGCAATTCCATTCATTGCACAAATATCAGAAACATTCACCGAGACTGATTTATAGCCCAAATGTTTCATCGGAGTATACATCAAATCAAAATGAACACCTTCAACAAGCATATCCGTAGAAAGAAGACAAACTTCATTTTCAGAAATCGAAATTACAGCCGCATCATCGCCAACACCAAAAGAACTTGATGCATTTTTTAATGAAAAATTTTTCGTTAAATGATCAATAAGGGCAAATTCCCCAAAATCTTTTATATCGCTTAGTTTCTTAGACTCCTCCATAATAGTTTTATTAAAAATCTGTTTTGCTAATAATAGCCATAGAATTTCATCAAAAAAAGATGCTTGCAAAGATAATTAAAGTTTCAGGACATTTCTTATTAAATAACTTTTACTTCTTCGTGGTCTATTTATATTGAATAAAGTACCTTTGTAACTAGAATTAAGCGGTATTACTATGAAAATCGAACAGATTTATACGCGGTGCTTGGCTCAGGGAGCTTATTATGTAAGTAGTGATGGCGAAGCTTTTATCATTGACCCCTTAAGAGAAACCGCTCCTTATATTGAGCGATTGGATCAAGATAAGGTAAAACTAAAATACATTTTTGAAACTCATTTTCATGCTGATTTTGTTTCAGGACATTTGGATTTGAGTCGAAAAACAAATGCACCCATAATTTTTGGACCAAATGCTGCTCCAGAATTTGAATGCACAATTGCCGAAGATGAGCAGATTTTTGAAATTGGAAAAATAAAGCTTAAGGTGCTTCATACTCCGGGACATACCATGGAAAGTACTTGTTATTTACTTATCGATGAAAATGGAAAAAATACAGCACTTTTTTCCGGCGACACCTTGTTTTTGGGAGATGTTGGTCGACCAGATTTAGCTCAAAAAGCAGCAGATATTACGCAAGATCAATTAGCGGGCATTCTCTATGATAGTTTAATGGAGAAAATAATGCCTCTTGAGGATGATATTATTGTTTATCCTGCACACGGAGCTGGATCTGCATGCGGAAAAAACATGATGAAGGAAACGCTTGATACCTTAGGCAATCAAAAGAAGATGAATTATGCGCTCAATCAAGTGGATAAAGTATCCTTTGTTGCAGCAGTAACTGATGGTTTACTTCCACCACCTGCTTATTTTGGCGCTAATGTAGCGATGAATAAAAAGGGCTACGAGAGTTTTGAATTGGTAATAGAAAAAGGGTTGAAGACCTTTTCTTGCGTTGATTTTCAAGCAATGGTAGAAAGCACTGGCGCACTTATTCTTGATACGAGAGATAGCAATGATTTTTACCAAGGATTTATTCCTCAATCGATTAACATTGGCCTAAATGGTGAATTTGCACCTTGGGTTGGCGCAATGATTGGAGATGTAAAACAAGCTATTTTGGTGGTGGCAAAGCCTGGAACAGAAGAGGAAGTTATTACTCGCTTAAGTAGAGTTGGTTTTGATACTATTCTCGGTTTTCTTGATGGAGGATTTGAAACATGGAGAAATGCAGGAAAAGAAATTGATCAAATTCATAGAATTAATAGCAGCGAATTTTCTGAAAAATTTATCCCTGAGAAATCTGTGGTAATTGATGTAAGAAAAGACACTGAATATGCCGCTAACCACGTTGCTGAAGCCTATAGCAAACCACTTACTTTTATCAATAATTGGATTAACGACCTAAATAAAGAAGAGCATTTCTTTCTCCATTGTGCCGGTGGTTACCGAAGTATGATTGCTGCAAGTATTCTCCAAAGTAGAGGCTACAGAAATTTTAGTGAAATCGATGGTGGTTTCACGGCAATTGCTAAAACAAGTGTGCCAACAACAGACTATATCTGCCAAAGTAAAGTTTAGAATTAAAGGAATTAATAAAAAAACCCTTGAAACATAATGTTATCAAGGGTTTTATTGTTTTTAAGTGTTGACCCACTAGGGCTCGAACCTAGACTCTTCTGTACCAAAAACAGACGTGTTGCCAGTTACACCATGGGTCAATCAAATTTGGAGAAAAACTACAATTTAGGTGGCAAATTTAAGAACAAATTTTAAATTTTTGAAACTTTCCGGAAAAATAATTGATGTCATGAATTGTTATCCTTACTAAAAATGACTATTTTGAAAATTAATATTCTTAATTTCGCTGTTGAATAACTATTAGAAAATTAAATAAAATGACAAATTACGCTCGTTGGAATACAATTTTAGGTTGGGGAATTTTTTTAGTTGCTTCAATGGTTTATCTATTGACCCTAGAATCTACGGTAAGCTTATGGGATTGCGGAGAATATATTACTGCAGCATATAAACTAGAAGTTGGTCACCCTCCTGGAGCGCCATTATTTATGGTTTTGGGAAGACTTTTTTCCTTTTTTGCTGCTCCAGAAAATGTAGCAGTATGGATAAACCGTTTATCAGCTTTCTCTAGCTCTTTTACCATTTTATTTATGTTTTGGTCCTTGACCTTGTTCGTGAAAAAAATGATCCTTAGCAAAAAAAGCGAATTATCTTTAGGTGATCAAATGGCAATTTTCCTGTCTGCTGGTGTTGGCGCTTTGGCTTATACATTCTCAGATTCTTTTTGGTTTTCTGCAGTAGAAGGTGAGGTATATGCAATGGCTTCTTTGTTCACTGCTGTAGTTTTTTGGGCAATTCTAAAATGGGATGAGGAAATGGCCTTAATTCAAAATGGCACTTTATCGTTGGATCAAAGTCCAAATCGTTGGTTGATTTTAATTCTCTTTTTACTCGGTTTAGCAATTGGTGTTCACCTTTTAGGAATTCTTGTTATTCCTGCAATCTGCTACATTATTTATTTCCGCGTCTACAAAGAAGCTTCTGTAAAAGGGCTATTACTAACCGGTCTTCTTTCAATATTTTTACTTGGTTTCATACAAGAGGGGATTATAGCAGGATCTGTTTCTTTAGCAAGTTCTTTTGAGGTAGCTTTCGTGAATTCTTTAGGTTTGCCTTTTTATTCAGGCACGATTTTCTTTTTCTTACTTTTAATTGCTGCTTGCTTGTTTTTTGTAAGATATGCTCGTAAAAAAGGCAACACTATTTTATATAATTCATTCATGGGATTAATCTTCTTGCTAATTGGGTATGGTTCTTTTGCCGTAATTGTTATCCGCTCAAATGCCAATACTCCCTTAGATGAAAATGACCCGGAAAATTTGGTAACACTTCACTCTTATTTAAAGCGTGAACAATATGGCTCTGCACCTATTCTTTATGGTAACTATTGGAATTCCTTGAAAAAAGGAGAGATTATGACGGAGGAAGGGCCAGAATTAACAAATAGAGATGAGTGGAAAGATTTGTCACCATATTTTTTGCGGCGCTTTGTAATTTCTGAAAATGATGAAGAGGTAAAAGCGTTTACTGAGGAAAAAGATGCAGCTGTTTGGATGAAAGAAAACGGTGGGATTTATTCCGTGGAGGAGAAATACTATGAGAGTAATTCCTCTATTCGAAAAGATGCTGTTGCAACCTATGAACAAGGAACGCTTTTTCCAAGAATGTATAGCGGAGATAACCAAAATCATGTTCAAGGTTACCAAAAATGGTCAGGTTACGATCCTTCAGATGGAACAGACTCAGAAATTGGGCGAGATGGAAAGCGCTTGCCCTCGTTTAGTGAAAACTTGAGTTATTTCTTTTCATATCAAGTAAATTGGATGTATATCCGTTATTTTATGTGGAATTTTTCAGGCCGACAAAATGATATTCAGGGACACGGAGATAACATGCGTGGAAATTGGATTTCAGGTATTAATTTTTTAGATGAAGCTCGTTTAGGGAGTCAAGAATTTGCGCCTCATTACACAAAAGACAATGCATCACATAATAAATTCTTCTTATTGCCTCTAATTTTAGCACTAATTGGTATCTTTTTTCATTTTTCGCGCGCACCAAAAGATGCCCTTGTTATTCTTTTGGCTTTCTTGTTTACAGGTCTGGCGATTTTAGTTTACTTAAATCAAAAACCATTTGAACCTCGAGAAAGAGATTATGCTTATGCTGGATCATTCTACTTCTTTGCTATGTGGATAGGAATTGGAGTTTATGCAATTTATGACTTTATTCAGCGAAAAAAAATACTTACCCAAGATTTTCAAAGAGCAGTAATTGCTGGAAGTATTGGACTTGTAATCCCTGTATTAATGGCTTATCAAGGTTGGGATGACCACGATAGAAGTGGAAAAACTTCAGCGCATGATTTATCTCATAATTACCTCGAATCTTGTGGAAAAAATGGAATTATTTTTACGAATGGAGATAATGACACCTTCCCTCTTTGGTATTTGCAAGAAGTAGAAGGTCAGCGAACAGATGTACGTGTTTGCAATCTTTCATTAATGGGAACTGATTGGTATACGAATCAAATGAAAATGAAAGCATATGACTCTGATCCATTACCAATTAATTTTAGAGAAGACCAAATATTGATGTATGCTGGTAATACCGATCAAATCTATTTTATTAATTTATTGGAGTTAGTAAGTAGAAATAGTAATGAGGATATGCTTCGTAAAATTGTAGATCTTCGATTGAAAAATAACAAACAAAACGCCCTACAAGCAATTCAACTTTTTAATGTGAAAGTTGCTTCAATTTTACCAAATATATCCTGTAAAAATGCTGATTTTGAGGTAGCAAAAGGATATTTGACAAACAACGATATCAGTGATCTTAATGGCACAATTCTCAAAAAATACTTTGGTGCCATAAAATTATTTCAAGGAATTCAAAGTCAAGAAGTTGAATTTATAGGAAATGCTGGGCAAGATCTTCAACGTCTCCTTCAAGAATTTGAAACTCCATGGTCTTCTGTAGATTTTAAAGATGCAATGGCCTTTGTTAGAGATGATAAAAACTTTTTACTAAATGGTGGTGGAAAACTTAGTTTTTTCCCATCTTCTCGTTTTACTTTGAAAGTTAACAAAAACAATGCACTCGCAGCAGGTACAATTAATAAAAGTCAAGCAGCAAAATGCCCAAGTAATATCCTCTTTGAATTTAATACAGAACGAGATAGCTATTTAGCAAGAGATGAAATAATGATGATGGACATCGTTGCAAATAATGACTGGAAACGCGGAATTTATTTCTCAAGTAACCGAGGATCCTCTTTCTCTATTGCATTATTAAGCGCCGGCTATATTAAACAAGTGGGTGTTGCTTATGAGTTAAGCCCAATGGGGGGTGAACCAATGTTCTACAATCTTTCAAAAATGTACAAAAATATTACCCAAACATATGAATATGGAAAAATGAATGATCCTAAAGTCTTGACAGATTATTATGCTCGAAGACATACACAGCAATACCGTTCAAATTTTCTTCTCCTAGCAGAACAATTCATTGCTAAAAAAGACTTTAAAAAAGCAATCTTTCTTTTAGATAAATCACTTGAACTAATGCCATTGGAAAATGTTTTAGATTTTGGAGAGGTAAACCAATGTGATCCATTTACCGCCTTAAAAATAAATTCAGCGCATCTTGACTATATGTATCAAGGTCAAGAATCAAGAGCAAAATGCAGTGGAAGCTTGCACGAATATGTTCAACTTTATTTCTTAGCAGGAAATAAAAAGAAAGCTACGGATTTGGGATTAAAATTAATGGCTAACTACGAATCTATTTTTGCTTATTTTGAAAATAGTAGTTCTTCATTTGCCGCAAATCCGGAGAATAATGAAGATTTAATAGCGGCACTGGACGCCTGTTTTAAAATGTATTTTGTAGCTGCAGATAAGAAGTTGGGAGGAGATTCAAAGGGAGAATTAGCCAAACGTATCTTTAAAAGTATTAATCACGTTTATAAAAAAATTATGCCTCGAATTTATTCTGATTTAGAAAATTCATCAACTGATGGAAATATGCAACTAATGAATTTAAAAGTAAATTTAGGTGGAATGGCTGAACATTATGGATTTAGTAAAACAAGTGCACCAAATCCAGTTACTACACCAAATGAAATTGATTTGAATGGTATTCTAAAACAGTGAAATAGTATAACTAGGGAATAAGCGGAGTGAAATTATGTTGAAGAACAGACTACTTTAAATTATAAAAATGAATTATTTCTTCGAGCACCTCTTAAATGCATTTCAATTACCGTTGAAAAATCCTGTTTTGTTATTCTCCTTGTTGCTCTTTATTATTTTACTATCGCCGATCCTGTTACGGAAAGCTCGTATCCCAAATATAATTGGCTTAATTATTTCTGGGGTTATAATCGGGCCTAAAGGATTAGGGATAATTGGAGAAAATACAATGGCGCAAGAGGGATCTATAAAACTTTTCTCTACCATCGGATTGCTTTACATAATGTTTATCGCGGGACTTGAACTTGATCTCAATCGCTTTCGAAAACAAATAAATAAAAGTTTAATCTTTGGAGGATTAACATTTATTATTCCCTTAGGATTAGGCTACCCTATTTGTTCTGAAATTTTACATCTTTCTCCTTTGGCAAGTTTGTTGACAGCAAGTATGTTTGCAACTCACACCCTTGTTTCCTATCCTATTATAAGTAAATATGGCTTATCTAAACACTCTTCAGTTGCTATCACTGTTGGTGGAACAATATTAACAGATACTGCGGTATTGATTATTTTAGCGATTATTACAAGTGCTGAAAAAGGGAACTTAGATTTTGGATTTTGGCTGACTTTAATAACCTCACTTTCGATTTTTTCTGCAATCATGTTTCTCTTGATTCCACGAATTGCAAAATGGTTTTTTAGTAATTTAGATAGTGAGAAAACCTCACAGTATATTTTTGTATTGTCAGTTTTGTTTTTTTCAGCTTTTCTCGCAGAAGTAGCAGGTGTAGAAGGCATCATAGGAGCATTTGTGGCTGGATTGGTGTTGAATCGTTTGATTCCTACTAATTCAATCTTAATGAATCGAATTGATTTTATAGGTAATTCCCTTTTTATTCCCTTTTTCTTAATATTTGTTGGAATGGTAGTAGATTATAGGGCTTTTTTTAATGGAACTTGGCCCTTAATTATCGCTGGTGTTTTAACTGCATTTGCAATATTCAGTAAATGGTTAGCGGCACTTGTTACCCAATGGATTTTCAAGATGTCAAATAATGAACGTCAAATAATCTTCGGTTTGAGTACCTCACATGCTGCAGCAACACTGGCTATAATTATGGTTGGATATAACAATGGAAATGGAATACTTGACATTAACATTGTAAATGGAACTGTAATACTAATTTTATTTACCTGTATGACTTCCTCTTTTGTAACAGAAGCTGCAGGGAAAAAGCTACTCATTCAAATTTCGGAAGAAAGTGATTTAGATGAAAATGAAACAAGGCTTCGAAATCAGCACATCATTGTTTCTATTAACGAATTAAGTGGAAATGAACAGTTATTGGATTTTGCATTACTTATTTCAGATCAAAAAGTAATTAATCCTATTTCTGTAGTAAGTGTTTACCCAAATGATGCTGCTGCTGAAAGGATGATTCGAAAATCTAGAAAATCTTTAGAGGATATTGTGAAGCATTTTTCTGGACATGAATCAAAACTAAATACGATTGCTACTATTGATCACAATGTATCTTCTGGCTTGTCGAGAGTGGCAAAAGAATTAGTAGCCGATATTGTAGTGCTGAACGATAGTAGGAACAAAAATCTTTTATCGCGAATAATTGGAGATGACCGCGCTCATTTGTTAGATGTTTGCGATAGAACAATCTTTTTCTGTCAACTAGACAATCCATCTGTTTCCTACGATAAAGTAATAGTAATTGCACCGCCACTTTCTGAATTAGAAGCTAATTTTGCTCTTTGGGTTGAAAGAGTTATACGCTTAGCGCAAGAACTTACTATTTCAATTGATCTTTACGCAAGTAATGCTTCACATGAGCGTTTTGAAAAAGTTGGATTAGCAAATAAATTAGATTTTAATATTCATTTTCAAGAAATAGAAAATGTAGATGATTTTTTTTTATACTTTGACAAAAAAGACCACGGAATAATTGTTTTTTGTGGAGCAAGAATTGGTTCTGTTTCATATGATTTAGTAACTGAATCTTTTGCTGACAAAATTGAAAAAGCGTGTCCAAACAATGATACTATTTTTATCTATCCGGGAATGGAGCTAGATAAGATGAATGAAAATTACAATGATATTTCTTCTACTGCAATTAATGCTGGAGTAGAAACCATTCAAAAAATTGGAAGAGAAGTTGGAAATATATTTAAAAAATCAAGTTCCAAAAAATCAAAGTGATTTTTTTCTATGAAAAAACAAACAACTGTAATTTTTTATTTTCTCAGTGCATATATCCTATTACAATTTATTTGGTGGGGTTTTCACCTCATTCAGCTTAGCCAAAATACTGCTAATACAGATGAACAAGTAAATCGAAGAGTTTTAATGATTTTGGGAGAGGGTTCCGTTTTTATTCTCATTTTACTTCTTGGGCTTTATAAAATCCGAAGTGCGATTAAAAAGGAGTTTGAACTTTCAGGAAGACAGTCTAATTTTTTACTTTCAATTACCCACGAGTTAAAAACTCCTATTGCTTCTAGTAAACTACTTTTACAAACACTCTTAAAACGGGAGTTAATTCAAGAGAAAAGGAATGAATTAATCACTAAAACCTTAAATGAAAATGAACGCTTAGAAAATTTGATTGATAACATTCTCAATGCTTCAAGAGTTGAAAATAATGCACTTCAAGCTGTAAAAACTGAAATCAACTTAGCAGAATTAAGCATAAAAATTATTAATCGCTTGTCCTTGAAAAGTGTAACTAGTGAAATCCAGGCAAATACAATTGTAAAAGGTGACGTATTTATGCTAGAGGCAATTATCGAAAACTTAATCGAAAATGCTGTAAAATATTCCGGGACTCATCCCTGTATAACACTTTATTCTTTTCAAAATGAAAAAGAAATTGTTTTTGGAGTAAAAGATGAGGGGCCAGGAATTCCCTTGACTGAAAGAGAAAATATTTTTACTAAATTTTACCGTATTGGCAATGAGGAAACAAGAAGTGCAAAAGGGAGTGGCTTGGGCTTATTCATTGTTTCTGAATTCGCACGATTAAATGGCGGTTCTATTCAATACAAGGAAAATTTACCAAAAGGGGCAGCTTTTGAAGTAACTTTACCCTTATGACAAAACACATTGGACTTATAATTTTAGACGGTTGGGGTCTTGGAGATGGTACAAGCTCAGATGCAATTGCACAAGCTCACACGCCATTCATGGATGAACTCCTTCTAAAATATCCAAATGCAACATTAAAAACATTCGGCGAAAATGTTGGATTGCCAGACGGGCAAATGGGAAACTCTGAAGTGGGACATCTAAATATTGGTGCGGGGAGAATTGTATACCAAGAATTAACCCGTATCAATAAATCCATAAGAGAAAGGGATTTTTTTAGCAATAAAGTGCTGCTAGAAGCAATGGCGGAAGTCAAAAAAAGAAATTCTAAACTGCACTTGATTGGATTAGTCTCAAAAGGGGGCGTACACAGTTCGCAAGAACACCTCTATGCCTTATGTGAATTAGCGAAAACACAGCAAGTTGAAAATGTTTACATCCATGGTTTTACAGATGGTAGAGATTGTGATCCAAATAGTGCAGAACACTTTTTTCAAGAATTAGAAGAGCAACTAACCTTAAGTACTGGAAAAATTGCAAGTGTCTGTGGGAGATATTTTGCAATGGATAGAGACAATCGCTGGGAAAGAATAAAGAAAACATATGACCTTTTGGTTAATGGAAAAGGAGCGAGATTTACTACCGCCAGTGAGGGAATTATAGCCTCCTATATTTCAAATATAAGTGATGAATTTATTGAACCTTTTATTGTAGATCCTAAAGGAACAATTTGCGATAATGATGTCGTAATTAATTTTAATTTCAGAACTGATAGACCAAGAGAAATAACCATTGCTTTAAGCCAAAGAGCAATCCCGGAATTTGAAATGCAACCCTTGGATTTGTACTACTGTAGCATGACAAATTACGATGTAAGTTTTAAAAACGTTCATGTGGTTTTCGAAAAAGATAATTTAAAAAATACCTTAGGAGAAGTTATTTCCAATATGGATCTCTCACAAATTCGTATTGCTGAAACTGAAAAATATCCTCATGTCAGCTACTTTTTTAGTGGCGGTAGAGAAGAAAAATTTCCGTTTGAAGAACGCATTATGGTGAACTCACCAAAAGTTGCAACCTACGATTTACAACCTGAAATGAGCTCTGTTGAGCTGAGTGACAAAATCATTCACTATATGCAAGATAATCAGCCCAATTTTATTTGTCTAAATTTTGCAAATCCAGATATGGTTGGTCATACAGGAGTGTACAACGCTATTGTAAAAGCGGTGGAAAAAGTAGACGAATGTTTAAAATCTGTTGTTGAAATAGGCCTGGGACTTGGTTATGAATTTTTAGTTATCGCTGATCACGGAAATGCAGATTTTGCACTGAATGAAGATGGAAGCCCAAACACTGCACATAGTTTAAATCCTGTACCAATTATTTTAGTGACTAAAGAAAAAGAATTAAAGCTTTCAGATGGTATTTTGGCAGATGTTGCACCAACAATTTTAGACCGTTTACGCTTAGCGGCACCAATTGAAATGACAGGAAGTACACTGGTAATAAATAACCAATAAAAAGTAATTACATTTTAAACTGGTAATCTTTATTTACCTTGTTTGTCTCATAATCCTTTCGGTCAAAAGAAAATAATGTCGCAGGTCGATGTTTAACATTTTTTTGTTTTTCATCATGCGCAAGCATTGGAACAGACTTTATTTTTTTTCTAAAATTTGCTTTATCCATATCAACTTCAAAAGCAAACTCATACAAACTTTGCATTTCATTGAGGGTAAAGCGCTCAGGCAACATGTCAAAACAAACAGGTTCCGTTTTTAATTTTTGAATTAAAAGCTCGTAGGTGGAAGAGAGAATATGACTATGGTCAAAAGCTAAAGTTGGAATTTCATCTAAGGAAACCCAACTTACTTCCTCAGCCCATGAAGACGCTTTTACTTCAAAATCATCTATTCGAACCAAGGCAAAATAGGCAATTGTGATAACACGACCTTGCGGATGCCTATTCGGATTTCCAAACGATTGAGATTGATGCATTTGAACCTCTTTCATGCCTGTCAATTCGAACAATACCCTTTGTGCAGCCTGAGGTAAATCCTCATCAGGATAAACTAAATCTCCAGGAACTGCCCAGAAATTTTCGTAAGGTTCCATGGCGCGTTTTATTAACAAAGCTTTTATTTTACTCCCCGAAAATCCAAAAATTATACAATCGACAGAAAAAGCGGAGGTAAAAAAATCTGAAAATTCAATACGGTACATCATAGTAAAAGAGATTCTTTAATTAATGAGTATTTCCAGATGTAGAAAAATCGGTGATTCCTTGTTTTTTAAGTTTTTTGTTAACACTCCATGCAAAGAATAACAAGTACAAAAAGCAAAGAACTCCAAGCCAATAAGAATGTTGAATACCCAACAAATCGTTACTAGCAAGTGCACCTTGTGCAGTTGAAATAAATCCACCACCCATAATCATCATAATTAATAAACTTGATGCAGTATTTGTTTTTTCTCCTAAACCTGCAATACCAAGCGTAAATATACAAGGCCAAAGCGTACTGCAAAATAAACCAACAGAAATAAAGGCAAATACACTTGTCATTCCGGAAGAATAAATTCCAATAATTAAGGCTAAAATTCCTAGAGCAGAATAAATCATAATTTGATTCACTGGATTACCTTTACTTAATTTATCAGCAATAATCAATAAAATAACAATACCAAGATATGGATAGAATTGCGCCATAGAATTTTCTGCGATCCAGTTAACACCTAAGAAAATACCAAAAGCTGCAAAAGGTAAAATAAAACCTAACAAGGATTTTAATTTCTCAGTAAGATTAAACGCTCCTGCAGCAGAAGTCCAACGACCAATCATTAAACTTGCCCAAAACAACGAAACAAAAGGAGCAACGGCACTTTCTTCAGTTCCCAATTTCTGCTTCATAAATTCAGGGAGATTACTTGCTGTAGAGACCTCTACGCCAACGTAAACAAATATTGCTATCATTCCTAAAAGGACTTGAGGGTACTTCAATGTTTCCATTATATTTCCCCCACTATTTTCGGTTTCTTCATTAAGTCTATCGGGAACTGAAGAAAATTTAAAAAATATTGCAGCGATTACAAATGCAGCACCAAGAAAAAGATAAGGAGTTTGTACTGCTTGTAAATTTAAAGTCGTCGTTGCACCAGAGGATAAACCGCCAAAAATGGCAAACGAAACGATTACAGGTCCGATGGTTGTTCCAACATTATTAATACCACCAGCTAAACTTAAACGCATGTTTCCTTTTGATGGATCGCCCATTTGTATTGCCAGAGGATTGGCTGCAATTTGTTGTAAAGAAAATCCTAAACCTACTGTAAATAGTCCTGAAATTAATAAAGGGAAAGAGGCATTATTTGAAGCCGGAATAAAGAGTAAAGTCCCTAAAGCTGAAATAATTAATCCCAAAGACAAGCCATTTCTATATCCAATAACATTTAAAATATCTCTTTTCAATAAAGAAGAAATACCAAAATACATTAAGGATCCAACAGTATAAGCAATATAGAAGGCTAAAGAAATCAATTGCGATTCAAATTGACTTAAGGTCAATGCTTTTTTAAATACTGGGATTAATATGTCATTACTAGCAGCAACAAAACCCCAAAAGAAAAAGATTGATATGAGTGTGGCGAAAGCGCCAATATTTGTTTTTTTCACGATTAAATTTTTTAAATTAAGGTACAAAATACAATAATTAAAAAACTTAAACTGCCTCCTTCGTAGATTTTTTTTCAACAACTTTAATCGAAAGCATCTTTTCTACTGCTTTTACAATGGCTTTTGCATCAAAGCCACAATCTTCCCAAAGTTCTTCTTGTGTGCCATGATGGACATATTCATCTGGAATTCCCAAACGAACAATCTCGGAATTATATTTTTGATCGACCATAAATTCAATAATGGCAGTACCAAATCCACCCATCAAACAGCCATCTTCAACCGTAATAACTTTTTTAAATTTTGTGAATACTTCGTGTAAAAGAACTGCATCTAATGGTTTTACAAAACGTAAGTCATAATGTGCAATAGAAATTCCTGATTCTTTCATTAAAGCAATTGCATCTTGAGCGAAATTTCCAGGGTGACCAATACTTAAAATTGCAATGTCTTCGCCGCTACAAACTTTTCGGCCTGTTCCGACTTTGATCTCATTAAAAGGAGTTTTCCAATCTGTCATTACGCCATTTCCCCTCGGATAGCGAATTGAGAAAGGACCTTTATTCTCCAATTGTGCTGTAAACATTAAGTTGCGCAATTCTTCTTCGTTCATTGGTGCAGAAACAACCATGTTTGGAATACAACGCATAAAAGCTAAATCGTAAGCTCCGTGATGCGTTGCGCCATCAGCACCAACTAAACCTCCTCGATCTAGGCAAAAGACGACGTTTAGATTTTGAAGAGCTACATCGTGCAAAACTTGATCGTAGGCCCGCTGCATAAAAGAAGAATAAATATTACAAAACGGAACTAAGCCCTGAGTTGCTAAACCTGCACTAAAAGTTACCGCATGTTGCTCAGCAATTCCGACATCAAAGGCACGATCAGGCATCGCTTTCATCATTATATTTAGAGACGAACCAGAGGGCATTGCGGGAGTTACACCCATTACTTTGGAATTTTTTTCAGCTAATTCAACAATTGTATAACCAAAAACATCTTGGTATTTTGGAGCTTGAGGTGATTTAGGAATAATTTTTACAATTTCCCCTGTTTCCTTATTAAAAACACCTGGAGCATGCCATTTTGTTGGGTCACCTTCTTCAGAAAATTTGTAGCCAGCACCTTTTTTTGTTAGGCAATGTAAAATTTTTGGACCTGGAATATCTTTTAAATCTTCAAGAACTCTCGCTAAACCAATCGCATCATGGCCATCAACAGGTCCAAAATAGCGAAAATTTAAAGATTCAAATAAATTACTTTGCTTGAGTAAACTTCCTTTAAGAGCAGTTGAAACCTTAGAGGCAATTGTTTGAGCATCCGGGCCAAACTTTGATATTTTACCTAACAAGTTCCAAACCTCATCTTTTACTTTATTATAGGTATGAGAAGTGGTAATATCCGTCAAATATTCTTTTAAGGCTCCGACATTTGGATCGATTGACATGCAATTGTCATTTAGAATAACTAACAAATTAGCATCTTTTTCAAATCCAGCATGATTCATTCCTTCAAACGCTAAACCTGCTGTCATTGCGCCATCTCCAATTACTGCAATGTGCTGCTTGTTTTTTTCTCCTTTGTAACGACTTGCAACGGCCATTCCCAAAGCTGCCGAAATAGAAGTTGAGGAATGTCCAACACCAAAGGTATCATATTCACTTTCAGATCTTTTAGGAAAACCAGAAATTCCGTCTTTTAACCTATTTGTATGAAACTGTTCTCTGCGACCAGTTAGTATTTTATGTCCATATGCTTGATGACCTACATCCCAAACCAATTGATCTTCGGGTGTATTAAAAACATAATGCAAAGCGACAGTTAATTCAACAACGCCAAGACTTGCACCAAAATGACTATTTCCAATTTCTGAAATAACATCAACAATGTATTGGCGCAATTCATTTGAGATTTGATCTAAATCTTCAATTTTAAATTTTTCTCGTAAATCGGAGGGAATATTTATCTGCTCTAAAAAAGGACCCGCTTTATAAATAGACATAAGTTATTAGTTGATACAAATTTAATAAATTGCTGCAATAACGATTAGAATAACACAGAAAAAGTTAAAAGGTTTAAGATTTAAATGTTTTTCGTTCTAGCAAAAAAATGAAAGCCAAGTAAAACAAAATCAAGCTATTTTGAAGAACAAATTGTAAGGCAAATGAAGCAGTTTCAATTTTACTTCCCATAAAATACAAAACAAGAGCTAGACCAATATAAACAGAGAATTTTTTTAGGTTGTAGGGAATTGGAAAATGTCTTTGGCCTAATAAATAAGAAAAGACCATTTGTAAAAAATAAACTATAAGTGTTGCCCATGCGCTTGCCATAAAGCCATACTCAGGAATAAAAATAAGATTGACCGCCACTGTAATTAATGCTCCTCCAATGGTAATATAAGCTCCAAATTTTGTTTTTCCGCTAAGTTTATACCAAATACTTTGGTTGTAATAAATTCCAAGAAAAACATTTGCTAAAAGTAAAATTGGAACAACTTTTAGTCCTTGCCAATAGATTTCATTTCTGATAAAATGTTTAAAAATATCGATATTAAGAGAAACTAAAAGAAAAACAGAACACACGAGAGCGATAAAAATATTCATAACCTTCACGTAAACTTTGTTACGGTCTTCATTTTTCATTTGACTAAAGAAAAAGGGCTCTGCAGCATAGCGATATGCCTGCAATAATATCGTAACCAACATCGCTAATTTGTAGCAAGCACTATAAATTCCCACTTGAGCTTCTGCAGCATCCAAAGAACCTGAAATTCCAGGATCATATAAAATTTGCTTGAGTAAAATTCGATCCAAAGTCTCATTAACAATTCCTGCGAAACCTGCTATTACAAGTGGTAAAGCATAAAGAACCATTGTTTTAGCCAATCTCCAATCAAAAGTTAGGCGTAATTTTAAGAATGAAGTATACAAAAGCAAAGGCTTTATTAAGGAAGAACAAAGATTTGCAAGTAAAATAAACAATATCCCTTCCTCCGGCTGATCGGGATTGAAAAGATAGAGCATAAAAAATAGATTTAGGCCTATGTTAATTAGAATGGAAGTGAACTGGATAAGCACAAAATTTTTCGCTTTTTCCTCATAGCGCAATTTTGCAAGAGGAAGAGAGGATATGGAATCTATGCAAACAATTGCCATTAATAAGATGATATACTCATTATGGTCATCATACAGCATAAATGATGCAATAGGATTATTAAAATAGAGAATTATTGAGAAGAATATAACATTAAATCCTAAAACTGTGAAAAGTGCATTTTGAAAAAGTTTTTCCTTATTCTCTGCATCCTGAATAAAACGAAAATAGGCAGTTTCCATTCCAAAAGTTAGGAATACAAGAAGAAATGCCACCCAGGCATATAAGTCTGAAACAACTCCATAATCTGAGGGATTTATAAATACACTTGTATAAAGAGGAACTAAAAGATAATTTAATAAACGCCCCACGATGCTTGATAGCCCGTAAACAGCGGTTTGCTTCATTAAATTCCTAATAGGATTTGACATTAGCTCCTAAAATTAGCTTTGCGTTTTTCTAAAAATGCACTGGTTCCTTCTTTAAAATCAGCTGTGCCAAAACAAAGGCTAAACTGCTCTATTTCGGTTTGATAACCATTCTCTCCATCTGTAAAACCGGCATTTACAGCTTTTATTGCTGCACTTATTGCCAATGGCGAATTTTGAAGTATTTTTTGAGCAATTTCTTGGCATTTTGGTAATAATTCGCTTAGCTCAACAACATAATTTACCAAGCCCAAATGCAAAGCTTCCTCTGCTTTTACCATGCCCGCGGTAAAAATCATTTCATTTGCCTTTCCTTTTCCAACTAATTGCGCCAAGCGTTGTGTGCCACCATAACCTGGAATTAGTCCGAGAGATACTTCAGGTAGTCCCATTTTAGCATTATTCGATGCAAGCCGAAAATGTGCAGCCATCGCTAATTCTAATCCCCCACCTAAAGCAAAACCATTTATTGCAGCTATCACTGGTGTTCCCATATTTTCAATAAAGCTAAAAAGTGTCTGCTGACCTACCATTGCTAATTCCCCACCTTGTGAAATTGTGAAATCAGCAAATTCCTTAATGTCTGCTCCTGCTACAAATGCTTTTTCTCCACTTCCTGTAATTATTACTACACCTACTTCACTGTCTTTATCTGCACTATCTAAAGCACTGTGCAACTCTAAAATCGTTTCCTTATTCAAGGCATTTAATTGGCCTGGGCGATTAATCGTAATTGTTGTAACGGATTCAGTTGTTTGGACAAGAAGGTTTTGGTACATAGCGACTTTTTTGGCTTAAAGATAAGCGAAAATATTATTTCAAGGAGAGGGGGCATATTTATTAAGAATTAAAAAATGTAAAAAATCAACTAACTTTGTTGAAATTTAAGTTCTATTAAAATTAATATCTATAAAAAATAGAAGTATGAAATACCTGCTGCTTTCTTTGTTATTGCTTTTATCATCACTACAGTTTGCTCGGGCTCAACAACTTGTAATGTCCCTTGAATGGATTTGTTCAACAACAAATACGGCAGATTTTCAAGTGCGGCTAACTAATACTGGTTCCGTTCCATTGACATTCAATGCTCTAATTGTTCGTGGTGTTCATGCTCCAACATTAACAACTGGGGCAATATCATGGCAGGCATTGAATGATAATACTATTCCAGAATGGTTAGCTTGGCCACAATTCACAACTAATTTAGCGTATAATGCAATTACTAGACAATTAAATTTCTCATCAAATGTGACTATCTTTACCTCTGTAACAGCTCCACTTATTGCTCCAGGATCTAATGTAATTGTTGGTGCTTTTAGAATGTTTACCTCTACAACCTGGGTTCCAAACAGCGACTTTAATTTTGTATGGTCTCCAACAGGAGCCGTAAATTGCTATTTACCTGGCATGACTACTGTAACTAGCTTTCAACAAACTGGTTTCTCTAGCAATACTATTTGTGGTCAATGTGTAACTGTTAACGCATCAATTGCCCAGCCACTAAATTTAAGTGCACCTACAAGTCCTGCTAGCCAAAGTTTTTGTAGTGCCGCAGCTGTATCTGATTTAAGTGCAAGTCCTCTTTATATTAGTCCTCAAATCGCTTCTATTTTATGGTATGATACTCCAACAGGAGGAACTGCAATAAATCCAACTTCATTGCTTAACAATGGAACGTATTATGCCTCTCAAATGGTGAATGGCTGTGAATCAGCAACTCGGGCAGCTACGACTGTAAATATTACACCAAGTACAACAAATACAAATCTAATAAGCGCCTGCGGTACTTATTCTTGGGCGAATAACGGGCAAACCTATACAACAAGCGGAACTTATACTGGAGCAACTGTAAACTGTGTTACAGAGACTTTAGATCTAACAATTACACCAAACACCACTAATACAACTCCAATAAGCGCTTGTGGAACCTATACATGGGCGAATAATGGACAAACTTATACAGCAAGCGGTATTTATTCGGGAACAACTACAAACTGCGTAACAGAAACCTTAAACTTAACGATTACACCAAGTACTACAAATACAACTCTAATTTCTGCCTGTGGAACATATACTTGGTTAAATAACGGACAAACCTATACAGCAAGTGGAACGTATAGTGGCACAACATCAAACTGTGTTACAGAAACCTTGAACTTAACGATTATACCTAATACAACAAATACAACCCTAATTTCTGCTTGTGGAACATATACTTGGCTAAATAACGGACAAACCTATACAGTAAGTGGTACTTATACTGGATCAACGACAAACTGCGTAACACAAACCATAGATTTAACGATTATACCAAGTACTACAAATACCACTCCAATAAGTGCCTGTGGGACATATACTTGGGCAAATAATGGACAAACCTATACAACGAGTGGTATTTATTCTGGGACAACTTCAAACTGTATATCAGAGACTCTAAACTTAACAATTACACCAAGTACGACAAATACAACTCCAATAAGTGCTTGTGGAACCTATACTTGGGCGAATAACGGACAAACCTATACAACAAGTGGTGTCTTCAACGGAACAACAACAAACTGTATTACTCAAGTCTTAAATTTAAGTATAACTCCAAATTCTTCTTTTACCACCACAATAAATGAATGTAATACTTATACTTGGGCGAATAATGGGCAAACCTATACAGCAAGTGGTGTCTTCAACGGAACTGTAATAAATTGCGTATTACAAATATTGGAATTAGTAATAATTGATTGCATTAGTGATTCAGATAACGATGGGTTAACAGACTATGAAGAGAGTTTTTTATGTACAAACTCTTCCTTGTTTGATACTGATGGTGATGGTCTATCGGACGGCGATGAGGATGCTCAAGGATCAGATCCGTGCGATCCATGTAATCCATCGATTAACTCAGTTAATTGCATACTTGGCATTCATATTCCAACTGCTTTTTCTCCAAATGGATCAGGCTTTAGCGAGAACAATGTATATCAAATCATTGCTGGGCAAGATATAGCGGGAATTGCTTTTAAAATCATTGATAGATGGGGAAATATACTCTTTGAAAGTGAAGATAAAGAGTTTCAATGGGATGGGAGCTATAAGGGGCAAAAATGTAATAATGGAGTTTACGCCTATTTTGTAGATGTAAGCTATTCAAACGGGAAAAAAGAAAAATTAAGCGGAAATATTACAATGATCCGTTAATAAAAAAAAGCCAATCAACTTTTTGCGTCTCATTTAAAACACGAGGCATTTTATTTTGGGATCCTTTTTTGCCTTGAAAAGCTAAAAAATCATGAAATTTTGATGTTTTGAGAATACTAATAATTGGAGTATTTAAATTGTATTTTCTTACATAAGCATAATCATCGTTTAAACTACTTATGTGTTTATCTAATGCCAGTAGCAATTCAATTTGATTGACTTCTTCATCAATTCCTAAAAACCAATGATGACATTGATTTTCGATATCAGCATAAATGGTGAATTCAGAGATGGAGATTTTAAAGTGTGTAGATACGAGTAAAAGTGCCTGGTAGATATTATCTAAAGAAAGATGTTCGCCACATAAACTTAAAAATTGCTTAATTCTACCGGTAATTTTGATTTCTCTTTTTATAATATTTTCAAAGCGCACTAAGTCTCCAAGTAAGTAGCGCCATAGACCTGCATTTGTTGAAATAACAAGAGCATAATCAATATCTTTTTTAACCTCATTAATTGTGTAAGCTTTCTTTTTATCTAATAATTCGCCATTTTCATCGAAAAAATCTGAATTAAAGGGTATAAATTCATAAAAGACACCATTGTTTAAGAGTAGCGTCATTCCTTGACTTTTCGGATTTGCTTGGTAAGCAAAATAACCCTCACTCGCCAAATAAGTGTCCATCAAAATAATTTCTGTTTTTGTTAGCTTATTCAACCGAGAAACATAAGGGTCCATAAAAACACCACCGTGTACATAAATCGATAAATTTGGCCAAATATCATGAATAGAATTCAGCTGATAGTGTTCAACGATTTCCTCCATCAGTAAAATACACCAACTTGGAATTCCTGCTATAATTCCAATGTTCCATTTTGGTGCTTTTTCAATAATTTCTTTTATTTTGTCATCCCAATTCTTTATTCTACTAATCCTATTTCCAGGTTTTGTAAATGGTGTAGCTAGTAAGGATGTATGTTTTTTTAGAATTCCACTCAAATCACCTTCAATGTGCTTGTCTTTTTTACTTAACTCAATTGAGCCACCAACGGTCAATACACTTGCGCTAAAAAAAGATTCTGCTAAATTTAATTCATGTAAAAGTGTAAGCTGATTTATGCTCGTCTTTTGAAAAGAACGGATCATTTCGATACTAATTGGTATCCTCTTACTTGGAGATCCTGTTGTGCCAGATGAGAGAGCAAAATATTTTATTTTCCCTTTCCATGTATGATTTTTAGCACCTAGAAGAGTTTGTTTTAACCATTTGCCATAAAATTCTTCGTAATCGGTAATCGGTACATTTTTTTGGAATTTAGAAACAACATCTGTGTGTTTTAGAATGTCGTGAAATGAATGAACCATTCCAAATTTAGTAATTTTTGCTATTTCCAATAGAGAAGATAAACTTGATAGCTGATTTTTATACTCACTATTTTTCTTTGCATTTCGCTTGAAGCCAATTGCCGTACTTTTCTTTATGAGCTTTCCAATTATTGCCATGAAAACATTAAAAAGGTTAGTTTTATCCTAAACACTACAAAAATAAACTATAGAAAGGATTTACATTCTTTTCTTTCTTTAAATTTGTATTAGCTGAATCCTAAATATACGTACATAGTTAGTTACTGAATCCAAAAAAATAAAAGAAAATGTCTAAATTGATTCCCCTTCATGATTTTATTTCAGAAAATAGCAGTGATTTTCCATTTCCATCTGCTGAACTTTCTTCCATACTTATGGCTATTGAAAAAGCAGGAAAAAATATAAGTAAGGATATTCGAAAAGCAGGTTTAGTAGATCATATATTGGGTTCAAAAGGCTCACAAAATATTCAAGGTGAAGAACAACAAAAATTAGATGTAGTAGCAGACTTAGCGTTTATAGAGGCATTTGAGGAAAGCGGTCAAATATGTGGTTTTGCATCTGAAGAAAATGACAATTTTGTTGCTTTTCAAAATAAGGAAGAAAAAAATGCAACTTATGTTGTTCTTTTTGATCCTTTAGATGGCTCTAGTAATATTGATGTAAATGTTTCCATTGGGACTATTTTTTCCGTTTACAAAAGAATTTCACCACTTGGAACCGAAGCGAAACTAGAAGACATGTTACAAGAAGGCACACAACAAGTTTTAGCAGGTTATGTCTTGTATGGCTCTTCTACGATGTTGGTTTACAGCACAGGTAATGGCGTAAATGGATTTACATTAGATCCTGAAAGCGATATTTTTTGCTTGTCTCATCCGAATATGAAAATGCCGGAAATTGGTCGTTTATACGCCATGAATGAAGGCAACATTAATGAATGTGAAGAAGGCCTAAGAAACTATATTTCTTACTGTCAAAGTAGAGAAAATCAAACTGGAATGCCCTACTCCGGTCGTTATATTGGCTCTTTGATAGCCGACTTTCATAGAAATCTAATTAAGGGAGGAATTTATATTTACCCAGATGTCTTAAGTGCGCCCAAAGGAAAATTGCGCTTATTATATGAATGCAATCCCTTGGCATTTATAGCAGAACAAGCAGGAGGATTAGCAAGTACAGGCCGGAAAAGAATTTTGGAAATAAAGCCCGAAGAATTACACCAACGAATTCCTTATTATGTTGGCTCTAAATTAATGGTTGAGAAAGTGATGAGTTTTTTGAAAAAGTAAATCTTAGGTTTTTAAAATTTATACGTTAAACCAAGATTCCCGTAAGGAACACCCGCAAAAATTCCAAAATATCCTATTTCTGCCATTAAGCCACAGTTACTAATAAAATTATTTGTACTTCGCGAGAACATATACCGGGCGCCAACAAAAACTTGGTAACTAAATGAAGAACCTGCATCAGCAACAGGGGCGCTTATTTCATTAAAAGAAGTATCGCTGTCATATGTATCAACCGGTTTTGAGTCCCAAGATAAAGTATTGGCTGTATAACCCAAACCAATGCCGAAATAGGGGTCTAACTGATCATTGCACATAGCAATATGATATGTTCCTCTGAGCATTACAGAAAGGGATTGAACTCCTATAGAATATTTTGTTTCAACACTTTCAGTTGTTGGCGGATTAGTAACAGGTAATTCAGTATAAACCCCGGTACTATCCCAATCAGCTCCATATTGTGAAAATGATACCGCTAGACCTAAACCAAAATGCTTGCCTAGGGCTCTTTCATAACCCAAATATGCTGGACCAAAACCAGAAAATACATATCCTGTCTTTGTATCATAAGCAGCCAAAACTTGATCATATAGAATACCTGGTCCATATCCAATTTGGATAAAATTATCTCCCTTTTCAAACGCCTGTTGCGCATTTACATGTTGGAAAAACAAAGAAATAAATAGTATAGCTGATACTTTTTTCATTTTTGAATTATTAGATACTTTAAATTAAAAATCAAAGAAAATAAAAAAAACGCAAACAAATGAGAAAAAACTGAAATTTTATCCATTAGTTTTATTTATTGGTATGTATTTATGATTATTAAATGGTTCAACAAAGCTACCGAATGCCATATAAATACTATATAAAAAATATCTTTTAAAGCTTCAAAATGGCCTTAAATTCTTCATAGGTTTTAATTTTAACACTCAATTTTTCTTTATTCAAAACGCTTTGTATTTGCGTTGGAATAGGGATTTTTACATTTAATATAGATTCAACGACATCTAAAAACTTAACAGGATGAGCAGTTTCAAGGAAAATTCCAATATCACTGGGATGGTTTTCTAATTCTTTTTTCAAACCTAGATATCCAACCACACCATGAGGTTCTGCGATATAACTAGAGCTTTTGTAGATTGTTTGTAAAGCAATTTCGGTTTCAGTATCAGAGAATGAAAAGGAAGAAAAGTCTTTTTTGAATTCAGACAAATCGTTTTTATACATTGCCTGAATCCGAATAAAATTGCTTGGATTACCAACATCCATCGCGTTGGAAATAGTAGCTTTGGATGGTTTAGGATCGTACAAGCCAGCTTCTAAAAAACGAGGGACGGTATCGTTTACATTTGTAGAAGCCACAAAATGTTTAATTGGTAATCCTAATTTTTTTGCGATTATTCCCGCACAGATATTTCCAAAATTACCACTAGGACATGAAAAAATAAGAGGTTTATTTTCTGCTTTCAATTGCTTATAAGCAAAGAAAAAGTAAAACATTTGTGGCAACCAACGTGCAATATTTATAGAATTTGCGGATGTTAAATTTTTATAGCTCAGACTATCATCTAAAAAAGCTTTTTTAACCATATCCTGACAAGCATCAAAATCACCGTCAACTTCAAGTGCCGTAATGTTTTTTCCCAAAGTTGTCAATTGACGTTCTTGAATATCACTGACTTTTCCGGAAGGATATAAAATGACTACATCAACGCCTTCAACACCTAAAAAACCACTGGCAACAGCTCCTCCAGTGTCTCCAGAAGTAGCAACAATAACTGTATTTTTGGCGCCTTTTTTATCGGAATTAAAATACGCCAAACAGCGAGACATAAATCGTGCGCCCACATCTTTGAATGCCATTGTGGGGCCGTGAAAAAGCTCTAACGAATAAATATTATTTTCAATTTTTACTAATGGGAAATCAAAACACAATGTTTCTGTAATAATTTGCCTCAAATTTATCTCAGGAATTTCATCACCTACAAATTCTTTGATAACCTGAAAAGCAATTTCTTCGTTAGAAAGTTTTTCGATTTTATCAAAAAATAAAGCTGAAATTGGAGTTAGATGCTCTGGGAAATACAAACCTTGATCTGGTGCTAATCCCTGAATTACAGCTTCTTGAAAAGAAACTTTTGGTGCGTTGTGGTTTAAACTATAATATTTCATTTTTTATGACGCTATATACAATAAGCTTAGTCTATTGCATATAACAAATTGCTTTTAAATTATTTTTACTCCCTCTGGATTTACTTTTGATACATGAATTTCGAAAGGCATATTCATATCTTCATAAACAACAAACATTGCTTTTGCAATTCTATTAGCGGTTTCAATTCCTTTGCTCAAAGCAAATATTGAAGGACCTGAACCAGAAATCCCAGATCCCAAAGCACCGTTTTCTAAAGCAGTTTTTTTAATTACATCAAATTTTGGGATGAATGGCCCTCTCAAAGGTTCTACAATTTCATCGTGAAGTGAACGCCCAATTAACTCATAATCAGAAGTATAAAGCCCCGCGATTAATCCTCCCAAGTTTCCCCATTGCAGAATGGCACTTTTTAAGGGAATCATTGGTTGTAAAACTGCACGCATTTCTGAAGTTTTAAGTTCAATTTGAGGATGAATTACTGTTGCATACAATTCAGATGGACTTTCAATTTTGATAATATCCAATGGTGCGGAACTACGAACCAATGTTATTCCTCCCAAAATGGCTGGAGCAACATTATCTGCATGTTCGCTCCCACTAGCTATTGCTTCGCCTTTCATTGCAAATTCAACCAATTCTTTTCGTGTGAATGGTTTTCCAAGTAATTCATTTATTCCAAAAACTGCTCCTGCTGCACTTGCTGCAGAACTTCCAATACCACTACCTGGTTTTATGTTTTTGTAGATTTCAATTTCAAACCCAAATTTATAATCAATTGCATCTAAAAGTGCCAAAGCAGCAACTCCCGCTACATTTTTAGAGGTTTCTAATGGTAATTCTTCACCTACTATTTTCGTGATTTTAATGCCTTTTACATCAGATTTTCTAATAATCATTTCATCTCCAACTGTTTCCAAACACAATCCTAAGACATCGAAACCACAGGATATATTGGCGATTGTTGCGGGGCAAAATATTTTTATTTCATTCATTTTATTCGTCTTAATGTCAAGATCTTAAAGTCAAAAGTTGTTAAAAAGTTGGTGACTTTTGTTCCTATAAATTAACTACTTAATTACACGTTTCCTATTCTAATGACATCGGCAAAAATTCCTGAAGCGGTAACCGCAGCACCAGCGCCAGCACCTTTAATTAATAAGGGTTGGTCAACATATCTATCGGTGTAAAATTGAACAATATTATCTTTTCCTTCTAAATTATAAAAGGGACTTTCTTTTGGTATAAATTGTAATCCTACACTTGCTTTTCCATCTTCAAATTTGGCAACATATTTCAAACGATTGTCTTTTGCCAATGCTTCTTTATAAATGTTTTCAAAATGAGCTGCATTTTTTATTAAGGAAGCAAAGAAGTCCTTATTGTTTTTAGTTTCTAAACATTCAACTGGTAAAAAAGATTCGTTGGTAATTTCTTCGATTTCCATTTTGTAACCGCTTTCTCGAATTAGAATTAAAATCTTTCGAGCAACATCAACACCGCTTAAATCTATTTTTGGATCAGGCTCGGTAAACCCTTGAACTCCTGCTTCTTTTACAACATCGTGAAAAGAATTTTTCTCGTCAAAATTGTTGAATATAAAATTCAAACTTCCCGAAAGTACGGCTTGGATTTTATGAACTTTATCACCAGATGCAATTAAATGTTTCAAGGTGTCAATTATTGGTAAACCTGCACCAACATTGGTTTCAAATAAAAATGGCGCATTGAATTTCCTGGATAATTGTTTCAGATTATTATAATTTTCATAAGCAGAAGAACACGCGATTTTGTTGCAAGTAACAACCGATATATTTTGTTTTAAATAGTGAGTGTATGTTTGAGAAATACTTTCATTTGCTGTTACATCAACAAAAATACTATTTCTTAGATTGAATGCAATTACATTAGAAATAAAGGATTCTTTATTCGCAACTTCTCCATTTTCTAAACTTGTTTTCCAATTATTTAACGAAATTCCTTCTTCATCAAACAACATTTTTCGCGAATTCGATAAGGCAATAACGCGAAGGTTTATTTTTAGATTATCCTTTAAGAATTTCTTTTGTTGGTGAATTTGTTCGATGAATTTTTCGCCTACATTTCCAACTCCCATTACAAATAAATTCAACTGTTTCGCATTGTCTTCGAAGAAACATTCGTGCAATGTATTCAATGCTTTTTTAATATCACGTTTGTTTATAACTGCTGAAATATTTCTCTCGGAAGCACCTTGCGCAATTGCTCTTATGTTTACATTATTTTTTCCAAGAGTGCTAAACATTTTACCACTTAACCCTTGATGATTTTTCATGTTTTCACCAACTAAAGCAATGATGCAAAGATTTTCTTCAACGACACTTTCGTTAATTTTGTTTTGAAAAATTTCTATTTCAAATGCTTTATCAATAGCAACTTGAGCCATTTTTGCATCATCATTTAAAATTCCAATACAAATGGAGTGTTCCGATGAGGCTTGTGTAATAAAAATAACATTAATATTTTCGATGGATAAAACTTCGAATAATCTTTTTGAAGAGCCTGAAACCCCAATCATACCAGGACCTTCAAGTGTTAACAAAGCAATGTTGTCAATATGAGAAATGCCCTTAATTGGGTTTTCATTTTTATTTCTTTCAGATGAAATATACGTTCCGGCAGCTTCAGGCTCAAATGTGTTTTTGATAACAATTGGAATATTCAATTTTAAAATAGGCTGAATCGTTGGAGGGTACAATACTTTTGCCCCAAAATGAGACAATTCCATCGCTTCTTGGTAAGAAATAGTTTCTATGGGTTGTGCTTGTTTTACAATTTTTGGATTCGCTGTAAACATTCCGCTGACATCTGTCCATATTTCTAAAAGTTCAGCATTTAACGCACCCGCTAAAATGGCAGCGGTATAATCAGATCCGCCACGACCTAAAGTAGTTGAATAGCCATCTGTTGAAGAGGCAATAAAACCAGGCAAAACTGTAATTTGGTAAGCATTTGAATTAAAATAATCCTTAATCAATTGGTTTGAAAGTTCGAAATTTACAACCGCTTTCCCAAAATGATTGTTGGTTTTGATGATTTCGCGACTGTCTTTATATCCTGAATTAGGCACTTTTTGTTCAATTGCTTTCGCAATAATTTGAGAAGACAATAATTCTCCAAAACCCATTATCCTATCAGAAGTTCTATTGGATAATTCTCCCAATAAAAAGCAACCGTCTAAAAGTGTTTTCAGATGATTGATATCACTATTTATATCATCTAACAGAGGTTTTTGTTGACTCGTTATAATTAGTTCTTCAATTGCTTCTTTGTGTTTTTCTTCAATTTGCAAAACTACTTCTTTGAAAGAGCTATCTTTTTTAGCCGCTTTTTTAGCGGCTAAAATCAATAAATCGGTAACGCCACTAAATGCCGATACAACAACGACTAATTTGGCTGAAGTGTCGGCTGTCTTTTTAACGATTGAAAGTATAAGATTTATATTGTTTGAATTGGCAACTGAAGTTCCACCGAATTTTAAAATTTTCATTTTCTTTTGATATAATAATTTAAATAGTGATTTTTCTTCTTATAAAACTGGATTTCAAATGGATTTCATGTAAAAATTTACCCTCTGGAGTAATAGTTGTAATAGAAATTCTTTTAAACGTAAAATCCAACCATGATTTAGGTAGTTAAAATCAGCCAATATCAAATCAGATTGATAGTCATAATTTCAAAGGTAGTAATTATTACTAATAATCAAAAATAGGTTGTATTAATATGGTGCATACAATTACTAAGAGTAAATTTGAAAAATAGTGGCTCTTTATTTATTCCATAATCTCCAACTTTCCATTGCTTGTTCTTTTAGCATACTAGACCCATTTAAAATAGTTGCTTGTTGTTTTTGAGCGCGTTCTAAGAAAAGAGTTTTTCCAGGATTATAAATCAAATCAATCACTAAATGCTCTTTTCCGAGGGCATTAAAAGGAATGTCAACACTTGTTTTAGTTTGTGGAAACATCCCAAGAGGAGTACAATTTATAAGTAATTTACAAGCACTAAGCATGTTTTCATTTACGTCTGTATATGCAAAATGATTTTTGATGCCAGATGCTTGGCGAGAAACATATAAAACCTTAATGCCAATTTCTTTGAGAACAAATGCAACTGCTTTTGCTGCGCCCCCTGTTCCAAAAATAAGAGCAGAATCGTGTTTATTGGTTAAAAATGGCTTGATACTTTGCTTGAATCCAAAAGCATCTGTATTGTATCCAATACTTTTATTATTTTTAAATACAATTGTATTTACAGCTCCTATTTCTTTTGCTATTGGATCAATTTCATCTAAAAAAGGAAGAATACTTTCTTTATAGGGAATGGTAACATTATACCCCCCATTTTTTTGTGATAAAAGCTCTTTTACTTCTTCAATAGTTTCGATTTCATAGGCCTTATATTCAGCTGAAATATTATTTATTTCAAAGAATTGCTTAAAAAATAACGGAGAAAATGAATGAGATAGCGATTTTCCAATAAGTCCGTATTGTTTCATTTTGGACTATTCGATAAGGTCAAAGCCCGTATAACTTTGCAAAGCTTCTGGAATTTTAATCCCATCTACTATTTGATGATTCTCTAACATGGCTGCAACAATTCTCGGCAACGCCAAGGCCGAACCATTTAAAGTATGGCACAACTGCGATTTTTTATCTTCATCTTTAAAACGCAGTTTCAAACGATTTGATTGGAAGGTATCAAAACGAGAAACGGAGCTAACTTCTAGCCATTTTTCTTGAGCTGCTGAGTAAACTTCAAAATCGTAAGTCATCGCTGAAGCAAAGCCCATATCACCCCCACAAAGTCGCAAAATTCGATATTGCAAGCCTAATTTCTCTAGTAATCCTTTAACATGCACTACCATTTCTTCTAGTGCTTGAGCAGAATTTGAAGGGTGTTCAATACGTACAATCTCAACTTTATCGAATTGATGCAAACGATTTAAGCCGCGAACATCTTTTCCATAGGAACCTGCTTCGCGGCGGAAACAAGGAGTGTAGCCTGTCATTTTAATTGAAAAGTCGTATGTTGGCAATAGAATATCGCGGTAAATATTTGTCAATGGCACCTCAGCGGTCGGAATCAGATACAAATCATCTTCCGGCATGTAATACATTTGTCCTTCTTTATCCGGCAATTGACCAGTTCCTATGCCGCTTGCTTCATTTACAAGAAGTGGAGCCATAAATTCCTCGTATCCAGCTTTTGTTGCTTCATCCAAGAAAAATGCAATTAAAGCACGTTGTAATTTTGCTCCTTTACCCCTGTAAAAAGGAAATCCTGCACCTGTGACTTTTACGCCAAGTTCAAAATCAATTAAATCATATTTTTTTGCAAGGTCCCAATGAGCAAGTGGAGTGAAAGAAAATAGTGGAGTTGAACCATTTTCATAAATTGTTTCATTATCAGCAGCTTCTCTCCCTTGCTTAACGGCTTCATTTGGTACGTTTGGTAGCGTATAGAGTAATTTAGTGAGTTCCCCGTCTAGTTCATCTACCTTTGCTTTAAGAAGCGTTTCTTTAACTTTTAGAGCAGTAGTTTGTTCTTTCAATTCATTCGCTTCAGCTACTTTTCCAGACTTAAAAAATTCACCAATAGTTCGGGCTAAGAGATTTAATTCTGATGAGAGCTTATCTAATTCTGTTTTGTTACTTCTCCATTCTTGGTCAATAAGCAATACTTTATCAATAGTTTGAGAAGCATCGATATTTCTTTTTTTGAGCCCTAGTAATACTGACTCTTTTTCGTTCCTTATTCGTTGAATTTCTAACATTTAATAGCTTTATTGGAATACAAAATTAATGAAATGTCGTGAATTTCATCTACTTTACTTGTGATACTTTACAAACTTAAATTTTTCTATTCCTAAAACTGTGGCAAAGTTATATTCAATTCATTGTTGAATAATCAAGATAAGATAAGTGCCACATGGTTAAGTTTTTTATACTTTTGAAGTTATAAATAAATTATGTTTGTTAAAATAACGAGTAAATCTAAGCATCCACTCCCAAAGTATGAAACTTCAGGAGCTTCAGGCATGGATATTCGTGCAGATATAGATACAACTATTGAC
>CAMDDR010000010.1:0-38044 GCA_945892995.1 Chitinophaga pinensis
TTTCTTAACCAATTGATAACTGTAGAGCGTGCTTGGATACCATACTTCCTTTTCGCTCCAGAAGTGGAAATTAATCCAGATTCAATCTCTTTAACAACTTCTAACTTAAAGGACATTGAATAATCCTTTTGGCTGCGTTTTTCATAAACTACTTTTTCACTTTTATCCATAACGATAAATTTTGTGTATCGCTATTTCAGGACTAGACAGATTTAAAACAAAAAAAGCCAACTGAATTCAGTTGGCTTTTTTTTAAACTAATTTTACTTAGTTTGCTTTCTTAGAACAACATGCTTTCTTTTCAGATGAAGCACATCCTTTCTCAGTTGTAGCGCAACCTTTTTTCTTTTTCTTTTTCTTCTTGTCGTCAAATTTCTTAACAACTTCAGTTCCTGTAACAGCTGCATAAGCTGTTGTTGCCATCGAACCAACAAAAGTGGTAAGGGCTAATGCTAAAAATAGATTTTTCATAGAGTTTGTTTTTTTGCGAAGTTAATGAACTTTCGTGAAAAAATCTTTTGTTTATATGTTTTTTTTAAAAAAACAAAAAAAACCAAAGGATTATATTATTTTTATTCTGCTATGAAGAAGACAAAATTAAGAGATGGAACAGTTATTTATTGTCTCCGAAAACCAGAAGCAAAAATGCTCGACCATCATGTTGAGGGATATCTTCAGCATGGAATAGCAATAAATGATGGCGATGTAATTTTTGATGTTGGAGCAAATATTGGAGTTTTTGGAATTCGTGCGCTACAATATGGCCCTAATGTTAAGTCATATTGTTTTGAGCCTATACCAGATATAGCAGAAGTCCTTCAGAAAAATGCAGATAGTATTGATAAAAATAGAATGTGTGTTTTTAAACATGGGATTTCCGACTTTAATACTACTGCATCATTCACCTATTTCCCAAATACACCGGCTTTATCGACTTCACATCCTGAACATTGGGATGAAAATCCAAAAGCATTTAGAGATGCTGTTAAAGGCACGATGAAAAACCCTCCAGTAGGAATGAAGTGGATACGTTTGATTCCTCCAATTTTTGCTGGAATAATAGCACGTCAATTGATTAAAGGAAGTAAAATAGTAAACTGTGAATTAAAAACACTTTCCACTGTAATTGTCTCTGAAGAAATAACAAAAATCGACTTGTTGAAAATCGACTGTGAGGGCGCAGAATGGGCTGTTTTACAAGGAATAGAATCCAATCATTGGCCTTTGATAAAATCTATTGTCATTGAGGTGCACGATACTAATAATCGTTTGCAAAAAGTAAGAGATTTATTAAGCGAAAAAGGGTTTAGTCTCCTTTATGATGAGCGAGAAAAAGGACTTGAGGAAACACAAATGTTTAATCTATTTGCACTAAGAGGATGACAAGAGAAACTGCAGCAATTATAACAGTATTACTATTAATTACTACAAATAGTATCGGTCTAATTTATAGTTTACTTGTTTTGAAAACCAAACTATTTGCTAAATACAGAATTCAAAGTAAAGCATATAAAACGGGTATTTTTTCTGAAAGAATGCCTCTGTATTTGTTTAATTTTTTCACGCTTCTTCTTTTTGCTGGAGTAGGCACTTATTTCTTATATAATTTTTTTGAAGTATCGATTTTTTCGATATCTGTGATTTTATTTCAAGTAATTTTTGCTTTTATCATTGACGATTTATATTTTTATTTTATGCATAGATGGATGCATGAAAACAAATTTATTTTGAGAAAAATCCATTCTATTCATCACAGAGCAACCACTCCATTTCCCTTAGAATATTTATACGGTCATCCACTTGAATGGATTATGGGGATGTTTGGCGTTGTTTTAGGTTTTGGATTAATTTTACTTGTTATGCCTATTAACATTTATGCTTTTTGGCTTTTTGGTGCGCTAAGAAATTTACACGAAATTCACATACACTCAGATTTAAAACTGCCATTTATTAGCAAGATTCCTTTTATCAGTGAAACAAGACACCACGATGATCATCATGCTAAATTAACAGGTAATTATTCCTCAACTTTTACTTGGATGGATCGTATTTTTAAATCAAATTTTAAAGATTAAAAAATGAAATATATATTCCAAATTTTATTTTTTTTCTATTCAATTAATTTTTTTTCACAAAACTCAAAATACACTTTAAGTATTAAGTTAACAAACATTCAAAGTCAAAAAGGATATATACAAATCGGCTTATATAATAATCCGAGTAAATTCCCAAAAGTTGGGCAAACTTACAGAATGATAAGAATTAAACCTGATGGAAATAGTTTGCTTTATTTATTTCAAGATTTAGAACCTGCTAATTATGCTGTTTGTGTTTACCACGATGAAAACAACAATAATATCTGCGACAAGAATTTTTTTGGCATACCAAAAGAAGCATTTGCTTTTATGAATGATGTACGACCTTTTTTTTTAATTCCAAATTTTGAAGAGTGTTCAATTAACTTAAATAAGGATAAGTTAAGCATTATTAAAATGATTTATTGATCATGAACAATTTTTAAGCTAAAATCGCTTGATTACTCAAAATCAATCAAAACTTCCCAAACGTGTTAATTTCGCATTTACTCTATCTCCAATTTTAACATCAATTTTCGTCCCCAATGGTAAAAAAACATCGATTCTAGAGCCAAATTTAATAAAACCAAACTCCTCTCCTTGCTTTGCTTTATCCCCAATTTCTGTATAATAACATATTCTTCGTGCGACAGCTCCAGCAATTTGACGAAAAAGTATTTCTACTCCATTATTATGTTCAACGACAATCGTTGTTCGTTCATTTTCCGTACTACTTTTCGGATGCCACGCAACTAAAAATAAGCCTGGATGGTATTTTACATATTTTGTAATTCCACTGATTGGAAAATAATTTGCATGTACGTTCAATGGCGACATAAAAATTGAAATCTGAATGCGCTTCCCTTTGAAATATTCAGTCTCCTCGGTTTCTTCAATAACCACAACTTTTCCGTCTGCTGGACAAACTATATCCATTTCGCTAAATTCACATTTACGATGTGGAATCCTAAAGAATTGAACAATTAAGTAAAGAAATACAAGAAGGAATAATTGAATTAAGATATAAAAAATAAATTTCTCATTACAGTATAAAAACCAAAAATTTAAAAAAGACAAAACCACTACTATTATCAAAGTAGTAATCATTATTCTAAATCCTTCGCGGTGTAGTTTCATAGTTTTTATTTACCAGTATAAATGTAATATTGCCCACGAATAGAAAAAAGGGATTGCAAATAATGCAGCATCAAAGCGATCGAGTATTCCTCCATGACCAGGTAAAATTGTACCAGAATCTTTAATGTTTAAGCTTCTTTTAAAAAGAGATTCTAACAAGTCACCATAAATAGAACATGGAGCAATAATTAAAGCAGAAACCATCCAAAATAATTCCTCGCCTTTGTTGATATATGCACCAATTATATAACCTAAAATAAGTGTAAATAATATTCCTCCAAGCGCCCCTTCCCAAGTTTTATTGGGAGAAATTCGTTCGAACAACTTTCTTTTTCCAAGTAAGCGTCCGATGCAATAGGCAAAACAATCATTTGTCCAAATAAGTAAGAACATTCCTACAATTAAAGGTAAATTAGAGGTATCCCTCAAATTTAAATCAATTGTCAAATAAAAGGGAATAACAATATAAATAATTCCAAAGACAAGAACAGAGATATTAATAATAGGGTTTTCTTGCTTTTTCCATAATTCATTGAGAATTAAAGTAAAAAATAAGGGAAAAATGATGGTAATGGAAATAATAGGCAAAATCTTCAAACTTATTCCAACCATTAGAGAGAAAATAAAAACACCAATAAAAACACCAATTTCTTTACTGATTTTCACAATAGGATGCTGATCAAACAAACGGTAGTATTCAATTAATCCAAGCAGCATGAAAAGTGAAAATATAGAAATTTGAGTGTATGGCCCATAAAAAATAGAACCAAGAACAACTATTCCAAATAATAATCCTGTGATACTTCGTTTGGCTAGATTACTCATTGATGTTATCAATCAATTTTAGTGCTTCAGTTTTAAAATCCGAAGTTACATATATTTCATAACTTCCAAAATTATTGAAAGATGAATCCATTGTATTTCTAAATTGAAAGGGAATTTCAAGCTCTGTTAGTGATGACTTAATTTGTTCAAAGATGAAAAAGTTAGTTGTGTCCAGCACCCGGATTAATTCCATAATTGAGATTTTTAAGCTTTTCCTTTAGGAATACTATCTTTTTTCTCGTTATTAGTCAGCGTTTTTGCAGATTTTACGGGAGTTTTCCGTTGCTTTTTTTCTTTTATCGGAGTTTCCTTAATTTCCACAAGCTCTGCAATTTCCCATTCTCTTTTTCCAAAAATAATTTCTAGATCCTCTTTAAAAATAACTTCTGTTTCTAAAAGTTTTTCTGCAAGTGCACTTAATTTATCTTTGTTGTCAGTAAGTATTTTTAAAGCTCGTTTATACTGAAATTCAATCATTTTACTAGCTTCTTCATCAATCACCCTCGCCAAATCATCGGAATATGGTTTGGTAAATGAATCGCGTCCTTGAGAATCATAGAAAGAAACATTTCCAATTCGCTCATTTAAGCCATAAATTGAAACCATGGCATAAGCTTGTTTTGTAACTTTCTCTAAATCACTCAATGCCCCTGTACTTATTCTCCCAAAAATTAATTGTTCTGCTGCTCTGCCTCCTAATGCTGAACACATTTCGTCTAAAATTTGCTCTGTGGTTGTAATACTTCTTTCTTCAGGTAAATACCATGCTGCACCCAATGATTGCCCACGTGGTACGATTGTAACTTTCACCAATGGATGCGCATATTCCAATAACCATGAAATAGTTGCATGTCCAGCTTCATGATAAGCAATTGTTTTTTTCTCATCTTTTGTGATGATTTTATTTTTCTTCTCTAATCCACCAATAATTCTATCAACAGCATCTAAAAAATCTTGTTTTTCAACTTGCTTTTTATTTTTTCTTGCAGCAATTAATGCCGCTTCGTTACACATGTTTGCAATATCAGCTCCAGAAAATCCAGGTGTCTGCTTAGCAAGAAAATCTACAACAATGTCTTTCCCTAATTTCAAGGGCTTCAAGTGTACTTGAAAAATTTCTTTTCGCTCATTTAAATCTGGCATGTCAACATAAATTTGTCGGTCAAAACGCCCAGCGCGCATAAGAGCACTATCCAACACATCCGATCGATTTGTTGCTGCTAATATTATAACTCCAGAATTTGTTCCAAAACCGTCCATTTCTGTGAGCAATTGATTTAAGGTATTTTCACGTTCATCATTAGAATTAAAACCATTGTTTTTACCTCTAGCTCTTCCGATTGCATCTATTTCATCAATAAAAATAATCGCAGGTGCTTTTTCTTTTGCTTGCTTAAATAAATCCCTAACACGCGACGCACCAACACCTACAAACATTTCCACAAAATCAGATCCTGAAAGAGAGAAAAATGGAACTTTTGCTTCCCCTGCAACTGCTTTCGCTAGCAAGGTTTTTCCTGTCCCTGGAGGTCCAACAAGTAATGCTCCCTTTGGAATTTTTGCACCTAATTCAGTATATTTTTTTGGGTTTTTTAAAAACTCTACAATTTCTACAATTTCTTCTTTTGCGCCAGCTAATCCTGCTACATCAGCAAAAGTGATATTTGTGGATTTTCCTTTATCATACACTTGTGCACGTGATTTACCAATATTAAATATCTGGCTTCCGCCACCACCGCCACCACCGCCTGACATGCGACGCATTACAAAAATCCAAATGATAATGATTAATGCAAAAGGCAGAATATAACTGAGAATTTGCCCTAAATAATTTACTTCATTGACATTTTGGAAATTTCGGTATCCTTTTTCTTTAAGCTCTTCTTCAAAATTTGCATGGCTTCCAATATTCTCTAATTCAAATTTTATTTCTTTGTTTTTAACAGGTCCATTTTTAGAAAGCGCTTTTTTAATTTCAACTAGTTCTCCTTTTTTTGCTTGCTTGACAAGGGCTTTTCCTTTGGCGGTTAAATAAAAATCAGCTTTTACTTGATTTATAATACGTACGTTTCTAACTCCTTTGTTTTCAACCAAATTGAAAAATGTTTCTCTTGATTTGATAGTGGCAACTGAATCAGAACTTACGTATAACTGAAATGCTATTAATGCAAATCCTAAAGCTGCATAGATCCAATAAATTGAAAATGGACTTTTCTTTTTCTCTTTTGACATAAATAATTAATCTAAATTTTTAATATCTGTTCTAATGGCATCTGCCCATAATTCTTCAAGTTGAAAGAATGAGCGAGCATCCTTGTAAAAAATATGGCCTACAACATTAATATAATCGAGTAAAACCCACTCACTATTGTTTTTTCCTTCTATATGCCAAGGTTTTTCTTGAAGTATTTTGCGAGAATGACGTGTAACAGCATTGGAAATACCATCAACATGTGTACTTGAATCGCCACTACAAATAACGAAAAAATCACAAACTGCACTAGTTAAGTGTCTTAAATCAAGGATTACAATATCTTTGGCTTTATTTTCTTGCATTCCCTCTACTATGGTTTGACAAAGTATTTCTGATTCGCTGCTTTTTTTTGCTTTTGGCATTTTGATTCTTGTTAATTTACAAATCTAACTGATAAATTTTAATTTTGACCTCGTCTTAAAAACAAAACTCATTTAGAATGCTTTTCGGAAAAGAAATAATTCAATTATCGGATGTTGATTCTACTAACAATTTTGCTGCCAAGTTGTTTACAGACAAGCTTTGTCAAAATGGTTCGGTAATAATGTCAGACTGTCAAACAAATGGAAAAGGACAAAGAGGGACTATTTGGCAATCTGAAAATGGTAAAAATCTTCTTTGCACCTTTGTTTATAGCCCCGACAATCTGTCAGTAGAATACCAAACTCAAATTAATTGGGCAACTAGTTTGGCTGTGCTTAAAACCATAGGAAAATTTGGGCTTACTGCAAAAATAAAATGGCCAAATGATTTGTTAGTAAACGAAACAAAAATTTGTGGAATATTAATAGAAAATCAAGTAAGCGGCAATTTTCTTTCTACTTCATTTATAGGAATAGGACTAAATATTAATCAACAGAATTTTTTTGACTTCCCAGCAACAAGTATTCGAAACGAAACTGGAATCATATTTCTTGTACGAGAAATTTTAGATGGCTTAATTAAAGAAATGAACCACTATTTTTTACTTGTAAACTCAACTAATTCAGAATTGAAAAAAGAGTATTTATCTAGTTTGTATCGTTTTAAAGAAAAAAGTTTTTTTGAAGCAGAAAATGAGGTTTTTGAAGGTGCAATTATTGATGTTTCTTCAGCTGGCTTTCTAGTTGTAGAAAAAAATGGAACGCACCTCGAATTTGGACTTAAAACTATCAAGTATTGTTAAAATGCTCTTCTAGCTTGTGCGACATAAAGTTAAAAAGAGCTTGAAGTGGTTTTTCTACCATCATTTTTAGAAATGAATTTACTTCTCCATCAAATTCAATAAAGCCTTCTGTTTTCAACCCTTTATCCTCCAGATTTACAGTTAATTTAAATGGAAAAGGTGACTTATCTCCTGACTTTAAGAAAATTTTTGTGGCTTCTGAACCATTTTGAATAAGAGAAATAACAATTGCACCCTGAACTTTAAACGAACATTGATCTTCATCGGCTTTAAAATCAGAAATTTTATCGTGAGGTAAAATAAGTTCAAGATTTCTTGCGTCGGATAAAAAAGCATGAACATCCTCTATAGATGCTGAAATTCCTACTTTATCACTTTTTAATTCCATTATTAATCCTCTTGCATCCAAGTTGAGGGATTTTCTCTCCAGCTTTGAAGCTGCGTTAAATCATCTTGAGATATGTAATTTGAGTTGAGTGCTTGTTCAATTAAAACAGCATAATCTGTTAATGCTAAAATTGGGCATTCTGCTTTACCAAAATTTTCTTCTGCAATTTTGAAACCATATGTAAAGATTGCAGCAAGACCTTTTACATCTAAACCTCCTTCTCGAAGAGCATTAACAGCTTTGATACTACTTCCTCCCGTAGAAATCAAATCTTCAATTAATACAACACGTTGGCCTTTTTGAAATGAACCTTCAACTGTATTGCCCATTCCGTGTTCTTTAGCAGTGCTTCTAACATAAATAAAGGGCAAGCCTAATTCCTGAGCTACTAAAACTCCTTGAGGAATACCACCTGTCGCAACACCAGCTATTACATCAGGTTTGCCAAATCTTAAAACAATATTTTCACAAAATGCTTGTCTGATGTGGGTTCTTACTCCAGGATGAGATAATGTTACTCGGTTATCACAATAAATGGGTGATTTCCATCCTGAAGCCCAACTAAACGGGTTTTTGGGTTGAAGTTTTACAGCTTTTACTTGAAGAAGAAGTTCTGCCACTTTTAAAGCTGTCTCTTTGTTTTGAATCATGGTGTAAAAATAGGAAGTATTTATTGATGAAAGTCTAATTTACTTTATCAATCTCAATTTCTTTTAATTCAGATTAAAGCTATTCTATTTTTATTGTTTAAAATAAGGCCTATTTTACTATCTTTGCAAGCAGAATAATAATTATGGAAACCCCGAAAACATACGACTCAAGCATAGCGGAAGAAAGATGGTATAAGCATTGGATCGACAAAAATTACTTTCATTCAACTCCGGATGAAAGAGAGCCGTATACGATTGTTATTCCTCCTCCAAATGTAACGGGAGTTTTACACATGGGTCATATGTTGAATAATACAATTCAAGATGTAATGGTTCGAAGAGCCCGCATGCTTGGTAAAAATGCTTGCTGGGTTCCAGGAACTGATCACGCGTCAATTGCCACAGAAGCAAAAGTGGTTCAAAAGTTAAAGCAAGAAGGCATTTCTAAAAGTGATTTGACACGCGAAGAGTTTTTAAGTCACGCATTTGAGTGGAAAGAAAAACATGGTGGAATTATTCTTGAACAACTAAAGAAATTAGGCGCTTCATGCGATTGGGAACGCACACATTTTACAATGGATAAAGAGTATTCTGAATCTGTTGAAAATGTATTTATTGATTTATTTCAGAAAGGAAAAATTTACCGCGGTGTTCGAATGGTTAATTGGGATCCCGAGGCACTAACTGCAGTTTCTGATGAGGAAGTGATTTACAAAGAAGTTAATTCTCGCTTGTTTTATCTTAGGTATAAAGTCAAAGATAGTGTAGATGAATGGCTTACCATTGCTACAACTCGACCTGAAACAATATTAGGTGATACAGGAATTTGTGTGAATCCGAATGATCAACGCTACAAACATTTACATGGCAAGATGGTTATCGTTCCTTTAATAAATCGAGAAATTCCAGTTGTTGCAGATGATTATGTTGATATTGAATTTGGAACGGGCTGCTTAAAAATAACTCCTGCACATGACATAAATGATTATGAAATTGGAAAGAAATTCAATATGGAAATTATTGATGTTTTCAATGAAAATGGAACCTTGAATAGTTACGGTTTGCATTATGAAGGGATTGACCGTTTTGAGGTTAGAAAGCTTATTGAGAAAGAATTACACGATAAAGGTTATTTGGTAAAAACAGAGGATTATATCAATAAAGTTGGTTTTTCTGAGCGTACAAATGCCGTTATTGAACCCAAATTATCATTGCAATGGTTCTTAGATATGAAAGAATTGTCGAAGCCAGCCTTGGAAAATGTAATGAATGGAAACATTCAGTTTCATCCTGAAAAGTTTAAAAATACCTATCGCCATTGGATGGAAAATGTTAAGGATTGGTGTATTTCTCGTCAACTTTGGTGGGGACATCGAATTCCTGCATGGTATTTTGGAACGGGACTAAATGATTTTGTTGTTGCAAAATCTGCTTCTGAAGCAGCGCAATTTGCAAGTGAGAAATCTGGAAAATTAATTCTGGAAAATCAAGTTAGACAAGATGAAGATGTTTTAGATACTTGGTTCTCAAGTTGGCTATGGCCGATTTCTGTTTTTAATGGACTTACACAACCAAAAAATCCAGAAATAAATTACTATTATCCAACAAATGATTTGGTTACTGCTCCAGAAATAATGTTTTTTTGGGTAGGAAGAATGATAATTGCAGGATATGAATATATGGGTACTTTGCCTTTTAAAAATGTATATTATACGGGAATTGTTCGCGATAAATTAGGGCGTAAAATGTCGAAATCTTTGGGGAATTCTCCGGATCCTCTTGATTTAATTCAACAGTTTGGTGCTGACGGCGTAAGAGTTGGCGTTTTGATTTCTTCCCCGGCTGGAAATGATTTACCTTTTGATAGCTCTCAATGCGAACAAGGTAGAAATTTTACGAATAAAGTTTGGAACGCTTATCGCTTGGTTTCTTCATGGGAAGTTCGCGAAATAGAACAACCTCAATCTTCAATAATAGCCATCTCATGGTTTGAAAATCGCTTTCAAAAAATCCTTGCAGAAATTAATGATTTATTTGACAAATTTAAAATTTCTGAGGCTTTAATGTCAATTTATAAGTTGGTGTGGGATGATTTTTGTTCGTGGTATCTTGAAATGATTAAACCCGGCTACGAACAGCCAATCGACTCAAAAACAATTTTAAGCACAAAGAAATTTTTTGAAGAATTATTAAAATTAATGCAGCCTTTTACTCCTTTTGTTGCAGAAGAATTATGGCATTTACTTGAAAAAAGAAGTGATGGAGATGATATTATTCTCGCTCAATGGCCAAGTGTGAAACCATTTAATCAGATAGCTTTAACAAATTTTGATAAGGCTGTGGAGGTAATTACACAAATCAGAAATATTCGCAAGAAAAATAACATTGCAACTAAAGTTAAATTAGAACTTTATATCTGTAAATCTAAAGATGCCATAACAGAATTTGATCCAGTTATTATTAAAATGGGAAATTTATCTTGTTTGGAATACCAAGTTGAAAAAATCCCAAATGCAAATTCATTTATCGTCTCTGGAAATGAATATTTTATTCCTTTTGGACAAACCATTGATATTGCTGATGAAATTGAAAAAATAAAAGATGCCTTAGACTACACGCGTGGATTCTTGAAAAGTGTTCAAGGAAAATTGCAAAATGAGCGTTTCATTGCGAGTGCTCCAGAAAATATTGTGGCGAGTGAAAAAGTAAAGGAGGCGGATGCACTAAATAAAATAAATTTATTGCAGGAGAAATTAAATTCTTTAGTTCAGTAGAAAGTAGCTTTATTAAAAATCATTTTTCTGTTGAGAATTAGATAAACTCAAATTCTACTCTTCTATTTTTTTTCTTTCCTTCTCCAGTTTTATTTGATTTTACTGGTTTTTTTTCTCCTCTAAATTCAAATTCAATTCTTTCTTTTTTGACACCATGATTAAGTAAAAATTCCATTATTGCTTCAGCGCGTTTCTTTGATAGTTTTTCATTGTAACCATCTGATCCATCTGAATCAGTATTTCCAATAACTTTTATTCGAATATCAGAATGGCTAAATAAAATTTTTACGATATTCATTAAATATTCTTCAAATTCCTCTTTTATAAAAGATTTATCACTTTCAAAATAGATTGATTCAAATTTAAATTCTTTTAATTCGGATAGTCTCCGCTCTTGCGATGACATGCCATTTTCTATGTCAAAAATAAATCGATCAATCCAATTGTGAGACACAAGATTCAATGGCTCTTCATTAAAAATAAATTGTGCTCTAAAAAGGATTATTTTCCCCTTTATTGAAGGATTTGTTAAACAATCATAGTCTCCCTCAAAATAGCCATTTTTCTCGTTATATGTACAATCAAATTTCAATAAACAATTGTGAAGATTGCTAGAGCTATTTTTAGAATACTTCTTTAGTTGAAAATTAATTTTATTTTTAGAGCTTGATTTACCAGTTAGTTGAGCGATAGAAAATTCAACTGTGCCATATCTCTCTTGTCTAAATTTACCTTCTAAGAGCCCATTCACAAGATAAAATGAAAAATAAACAGGCTTGCTATTTTTTATTGAATCTCCATTTTGAATCATTATTCCTTGCCATTCTCCTGTTATTTTAACTTGGGAAAATGAAAAAAGACTAATTATATTAAATAGAAAAAACAGTAATTTTATTTTCATACTATTGTATTCGTATTTTTACAAATAATGTTCCAATAATTAAGAACTTTAAAAAGAATTCTTTGTTGTAATACTAAAATCTATTTATGAAAACTTTTTTATTTTTTATCTTAAGTACTATGCTACTATCTTCCTCCTCAACAACTGAGTCTATTCATCAATTTGTCGTAACGGACATTGAAGGCAAAAAATTTGATTTTTCCACACTTAAAGGAAAAAAAATTATGGTCGTAAATACTGCATCTCGCTGTGGATTAACTCCTCAATATGAAAAATTGGAAGAATTGTACACTAAATATAAGTCGAAGAATTTCGTGATTGTAGGCTTTCCTGCTAATGATTTTTTAATGCAGGAGCCCGGCTCTAATGAGGATATTGCAAAATTTTGTAAGAAAAACTATGGTGTTTCTTTCCCGATGATGTCAAAGATTTCTGTAAATGGCAAAAAAATACATCCAGTTTATAAATTTTTGACTAAAAAAAGCCTAAATGGATTGAAGGATAATAAAGTAGAATGGAATTTCCAAAAATATTTATTGGATGAAAAAGGTCATTTAGTGCGCGTTATTTCACCGTCTACAGCCCCAGATGATGCATCAATTGTTGAATGGATCAATAAATAGGTAAAAAGTGAATATTTTGTTGATAAGTTAAGGCTTTCAACAATTTTTTACATCTCTAAAATCAGTCAAAATTCTTATTTTTGTTATGCTTCAAATAAAAATAGAAGCTTAAATAATATAGTATGGCTGAAGAAGAAAGAAGAGATAATTATTCTGCGGATAATATCCAAGTTTTAGAAGGTTTAGAGGCGGTTAGAAAACGCCCTGCAATGTACATTGGAGATGTTGGATCGAGAGGTTTGCATCATTTAGTGTATGAAGTTGTCGATAACTCAATTGATGAGGCCTTAGCAGGATATTGTAATTCAATACAAGTTTTAATAAATGTAGATAATTCCATAACTGTTAGAGACAACGGTCGTGGAATTCCAACGGCAATGCATACCAAAGAGAAAAAATCTGCCCTTGAAGTTGTAATGACAGTTTTGCACGCAGGTGGAAAATTCGACAAAGATACTTACAAAGTTTCTGGAGGATTACACGGAGTTGGTGTCTCTTGTGTTAACGCACTTTCTATTGAGTTTAAAGCTACCGTAAGAAGAGAAGGAAAAGTTTTTCAACAAGAATACTCTATTGGAAAACCTTTATACGATGTTAAAGTTGTTGGTGAATCAAATGAAACTGGAACAGAAGTTACTTTCAAGCCAGATGCAACAATTTTTGAGGCTACAGAATATAATTTTGATATTATTGCTGCAAGAATGCGCGAGCTAGCATTTTTGAATAAGGGTATTACAATTACATTGTCAGATTTACGTGATTTAGACGATGAGGGAGTTGCAGCTGTTACCACGTATCATTCAGAAGGTGGACTTCGTGAATTTGCCCAATACCTTGATCGTAATCGTGAGGCTTTGATAAGTGACGTTATTTACTTTGAGGGTGAAAGAGAAAATATTCCGGTGGAAGTTGCTTTGACATACAATACTTCTTATACGGAAAACATTCAAGCCTATGTAAACAATATCAATACGCATGAAGGAGGAACACATTTGTCTGGTTTTCGCCGCGGTTTAACAAATACACTGAAAAAATACGCCACAGATTCTGGTATTTTAGCCCGCGAAAAAATTGAAATAGATGGAGATGATTTTCGTGAAGGCTTGACTGCAGTTGTTTCTGTAAAAGTACAAGAACCACAATTTGAAGGTCAGACTAAAACAAAATTAGGAAATAGAGAAGTAACAGCACCAGTAAGTCAAGCAGTTTCTGAAATGTTATCTGCTTATTTAGAAGAACATCCCGCAGAAGCAAAATTAATAGTCGAAAAAGTAATATTAGCAGCTAAAGCGAGACATGCAGCTCGTAAAGCTCGTGAAATGGTTCAGCGTAAAAGCATATTAATGGGTTCTGGACTTCCTGGTAAACTTGCCGATTGTTCGGAAAAAGATCCTGCTGCTTGTGAGATTTATTTTGTCGAGGGTGATTCTGCGGGTGGTACTGCAAAACAAGGTCGTGACCGTCATTTTCAAGCTATTATGCCCTTGAGAGGAAAGATTTTGAATGTTGAAAAAGCCATGCAGCATAAAATCTTCGAAAATGAAGAGATTAAAAATATGTATACTGCTCTTGGTGTAAGAATTGGAACGGAAGAAGATTCAAAAGCACTTAACCTCGAGAAATTACGCTACCATAAAATTATTATTATGTGTGATGCCGATGTAGATGGTTCACATATTGAAACTTTAATTTTAACCTTCTTCTTCAGATTTATGAAGGTTTTAATTGAAAATGGATATATTTATATTGCAACTCCACCCTTGTATCAAGTGAAAAAAGGTGGAAAATCTGATTATGCTTGGAACGAAGATCAGCGGGATAAATTAATAAATGATTTAAAAGGTGGAGGTAGTGAATCTTCAGTAAATGTTCAACGTTATAAAGGTCTTGGGGAAATGAACGCCGAGCAACTTTGGGAAACGACAATGAATCCTGAGAGTAGAACACTACGACAGGTTACAATTGATAATGCGGCAGAATGCGATCAGATTTTTTCTATGTTGATGGGAGATGATGTTCCACCTCGAAGAGAATTTATCGAGAAAAATGCTAAATATGCTAAAATCGACGTTTAGAAATCTTTTTTACATTCTTAAATTTAGAGCTAGCTCGATTATCATTGTTTTGGGTATTGTAATTCTTGGCTTTTCATTTAGATCAATAGATAAATTAGAAAATACTAATACATCTCTACTTTCATTGGAAATCCCATTGGTTTTAAATGGTGAAAAGCTTATTAAACACACAGCTTATTCATTCGTTTACAGCGAAGAACATGAACAAGCAAAATGGATTGCTTATGTTCTAAATAATAAAGAACTTAATGGAACATTTGGTCGATCAGATAATTTCAGAGAAGATCCATTTGTTTCTTCAGGTTCAGCTGATAATTCAGATTACGAAAAAAGTGGTTACGATCGAGGCCATCTAGCCCCAGCAGCAGATATGAAATGGTCTGAACAAGCAATGTCAGAGTCATTTTATTATAGTAATATGAGTCCTCAATTACCAGCATTTAATAGAGGTATTTGGAAAATGCTTGAAGAAAAACTGCGCGATTGGGCTTTAGAAAACGATTCAATTCTAATTGTTACTGGTCCAATTCTCCCATCTAAAAATGAAATGAAACTTGCCACTATTGGCCCTAATTCTGTGGCAGTTCCTGAATATTATTATAAAGCAATATTGGATTTTAAAAGGGAGAAATCTAAATCGATAGCGTTTATTTTACCAAATAAAGGTTCTAAAATGCCTCTTAAAAGTTTTGTAGTTACAATAGATTCATTAGAGAAGTTATCAAAAATCGATTTCTTCTATAAATTAGATGATAAAATAGAAAATAATGTAGAGTCCAAAATCTGCAAAGAATGCTGGACTTGGTAAATCTGCTTATTATTAACCCAATTGGAAGTTAATTGGCAACCTACATCTTGTACGTACCTTTTTACCTTTTCCTTCTCCTGGCAACCATTTAGGCATGCTGCGCACAATTCTTTTTGCTTCGTTATCAATATCTTTACTAACACCTCTTTCAATGGAGACATTTGAAATACTACCATCAGGTTCTACTACAAAAGATAAATAAACTTTTCCTTGCTCATTCATCTCAATAGATGTAGGAGGGTATAGAATATTTTGTTGAATATATTTCATCATTGCTTGAGCTCCACCTATGAATTCAGCTTCAACATCTGGAAATTCAATAATTTCTTCTTCAACAATAATAGTTTCCTCAGCAACTTCAACAACCGGTGGCACTTCAACAACTGTTATTGGTTCTTCTTCTGTATTTTCTCTTTCGACAATATTCTCCGTTACTGGAGGTGGAGCATTTACTTGTGCAGTTGCAGCTGGTGGTGGAGGAGTTTCTTCCTTTTTTTCTTCTTGCTGATAAACATTTTCAGCAGATTTCTCATTTAATTCTCCCATTCCATTATCACCACTGATTGTTTGGAAGGTAAATGCTGCAAGTACTATACCTGCTATATAATTAAGACCCACCATGAACAAACTTGAGCGAATTGGCTCAAGATCTGCTTCGTTACTTTTTTTATTTTCCATCTTTTATAAAATTACTTAATTTACAAAACATTTATTTAATTAAGAAGTGCTTCATAAGCTATCTTATCTAATAATGCATCTAGTTCATTTATGTTACTATATTTTACTTTAATCATCCATCCTTCACCATAAGGATCTGTATTCACTAATTCTGGATTATTTTCTAAGGATTCATTAAATAAAATTATTTCTCCTGTAAGCGGCATAAATAAATCAGAAACAGTTTTAACTGCTTCAATTGACCCAAAAACAGCCTCTTTTTCCATTGTTTCACCAATAGTTTCAATTTCTACGAATACAATATCACCAAGTTCGCTTTGAGCAAATTCAGTAATACCAATTGTGGCTTCATCACCATTAATAAGAACCCATTCATGGTCTTTGGTATATTTTAAATTAGAAGGCACATTCATTTTAATAATCTTTTTACAAATGTAATTATTTTGTTTATTCAAATCAACAATTTTATAAACTCTTTATGATTTGATAATCCTTAAATTTGTACTATGACAATTGAAAATTTTAAAGATTTAACAAACAGAGTTGCTGCAATTCAATCTTATCTTAAAATTGATGAGAAGAGAATGCATTTAAAAGAAGCAGAATTAAAAACACAAGATCCATCATTTTGGAATGATCCAAAAAAAGCTGAAGATCAAATGAAGGCTATTCGTATTTTAAAATACTGGGTAGAATCTTTTGATAAATCTAAAGCTGCAGTTGATGATTTAGAAGTTTTGTATGAGTTTGTAAAGGAAGGAATGACAAGCGAAGCTGATTTAGATAAATCGTATAAATTAATTTTAAAGGAGATTGAGGATTTAGAACTTAAAAACATGTTGTCAGGTGAGGAAGATTCCTTAAGCGCAGTTCTTCAAATAACAGCAGGAGCAGGAGGAACAGAAAGTTGCGATTGGGCTTCAATGTTAATGAGGATGTATATGATGTGGGGTGAAAAAAAAGGTTGTAAAATTACAGAGCTTAATTTTCAAGAGGGTGATGTGGCAGGAGTTAAAACTGTTACATTAGAGTTTGAAGGAGAATTTGCATTTGGTTATTTAAAAGGTGAAAATGGAGTTCATCGACTTGTTAGAATCTCTCCTTTTGACTCAAATGCAAAGAGACACACCTCATTTGTTTCAGTTTATGTTTATCCTTTGGTAGATGATAACATTGAAATAAATGTAAATCCTGCGGATGTTTCTTTTGAAACCTTTCGGTCTGGAGGTGCTGGTGGTCAAAATGTCAATAAAGTTGAAACTGCTGTTCGTTTGCGGCATGCTCCATCTGGAATTATTATTGAAAACTCTGAATCTCGCTCTCAGCTTGCAAATAAGGAAAAAGCACTTCAGTTATTGCGCTCTCAACTTTATGAATTAGAACTTCGCGAAAGATTGGAAAAAAGATCAGAAATAGAGTCAGGTAAAAAGAAAATAGAGTGGGGCTCTCAAATTAGAAATTATGTTATGCAACCCTATAAACTTGTAAAAGATGTTCGAACAGGAACTGAAACAGCAGATGTGGATGGAGTTATGGATGGTGAAATAGATCAATTTCTAAAATCTTTCTTAATGATGTATGGGTCTTAGCTGAAATTTATAAATAAGGAATCAAAAGTTCAAGGGCAATTCCACGAGAACCTTTTAACAAAATAGTTTTTTCACTTAGCTTGTTTTTTGAGTGGAATTCTTTATAGTCTTCTATAGAATTAAAACCTTCTTTATTTAAACTTTGAAAAATAGGGCCAACTGTAATAAACTCTAGATTATTATCAATACAAAAAGTAAGAATTTTTTTATGTTCCGCTATTCTTTCTTCCCCAAGCTCTAACATATCTCCTAGAATAGCAATTTTATTTTGTTCTTTCAAAATCAAAAAACTTTCTAGGGCCGCAAACATACTAGAGGGATTTGCATTGTAACAGTCAATTATTAATTCATTATTATTCGTTTTTAAAACTTGCGAACGATTATTTGAAGGCACATAATTGCTTATAGCCTCATTGATTAAAACATTACTTACTTTGAACAAATGCCCAAAAGTAATTGCTGCCAAAAAATTATAAAAATTATAATTGCCAATCATTTTAGTAGTTATGGAGGGGGATTCGTAATTTTCTGTTGTATAACTTAATTCAACAAACGGTGTTAATCCCTCTAATTTTCCTTGAACTGCCGCATTTTTATTAGTGCTGTAGAGCATTCGTCTTGAATAATCTTTTGTTGCATTATTTAATATTTCATCATCAGCGTTTACAATAAATTCTCCTTTTGCAGAAGAAATAAAATCAAAAAGTTCCAGTTTTGTTTTTAGAACACCTTCAAAATTTATAAATCCTTCAAGATGTGCTTTACCAATATTTGTTATAATTCCATAGTTTGGCTCTGCTATTTCTGCTAATTCTTTAATATCTCCAGGCTTATTTGCGCCCATTTCAATAATTGCAAGCTCATGCTTATCATTCAGTTGAAGTAGGGTGAGAGGAACTCCGAGATGGTTGTTTAGATTCCCTTTTGTACATAGTACACAATATTTTTGGGATAAAACAGCATTTATTAGTTCTTTAGTACTTGTTTTACCATTACTCCCTGTAATTCCAATTATAGGAATATTAAATTTTAAACGATGAAAATTTGCTAATTTTTGAAGATATAGTAAACAATTCTCTGCCCAAAATATATTTATTTCATTTGAGATTGATTTGTCTTCTACTATTGCAAATTTAGCTCCAGCTTCTATTGCTTTTACTGCATAAAGATTTCCATCAAATCGATCGCCTTTTATAGCTATAAAAAGTGAATCTTTTTCTATAGTTCTAGAGTCTATTGAAATTCCACTCGATTGATAAAAAAGCGAGAAGAGTTTTTCCATGTTGCAAAAATATAAATAAAAAAAAGCCCGATGATTTCTTCGGGCTTTTTTTTATTTGATAAAAATGTTATTTTCTTCTATTCCCTGTAGGGCTACCAAGTCTATCCATAGCACATCTAAATCCAATTGCATCCGATGATTTGTCTTCATCTAAGAATCTTCTGTTTCCAGAGGATAACCAATATGATCTGTCAGCCCATGAACCACCTTTGTAAACACGAGATTTATCAGAAATTAATGTTGTAGGTGCACCACTTGAACCAAACGCGATATCTTGATTATCTAAATCTTTATTCTCAAATTGGTTTTGGTACATAACTTGTTTAGGATCTCTTTTACCTTGATTAATATCATCTTTACGTTTTTGATTATTATAATAGATAGATGATTCTAAATCTCCGTCTAGGTAATCGCGGTAATCGTCTTTACGATAATTTAATCTTCCAGCATTTTCTTCAACAGTCACATTTCTCCAACGTTGTTTTCCTTTTGTCTCTGATATAAATTCAGTTAGACCATTTCTTAGTGTAATTATCCATGTTGCAATGGTTGGATCATTTTTGAAATTAGTAAACATAGAGTCTAAGTAATCTCTTCCGAAGATAGGGTCTCTAATATCATCATTTCCGTTAAGCCATATTGAACCGGGCTTTATTGGTGTGTCGTCATTACTACTTCGAATGTCTCCTTTTTTAATTTCAACTAAAGAGGTATTTCCAAATAGCGCATTTTCAACATATGCTGAAGAAGCATTCTGTCTATTAGCATTCATTAAGAATATTGCCGTATCTAGGTGCATGTTTAAAGTATCTAAAAATAAAAACTGTCTTCTTTCTTGTTCGCTAAAGGATTTATTATTTGCAATAAATTCTTTACTTAAGGTATTAAAACGATATTTTTTTGAGTCTTGTCGTTGGTCAATTCTTGAATTACTTGAAATACTATTTATAAATGGAAGTTGAGCATAGTCTCTTACCTCAATATTTAAATTTTTTATTGTGGTGACTTTTTTGGAGTCAGTAAAAGTTAAAGTAACTGTATAGAAACCTGGAGTACTAAAAAATACTACAGATGAATCTAGAGATTGCTTGTTATCTTTAAATTTAACATTCGTTGGTTGATCAACGCTCCATGAATACTTCAAATTAGTTTTTGTCGTTCCGCTGTAATAACTTCTTAAAACGACTGAATCTTTATTATTAGCAATAATAGAAGAACTAGTTATGTACAATTCTTTTTTCTTTTCAGATTCTAATCTTTTACGTTCTGACTCGTTTGTATATTGATCAACATACTTTCCTGAAATACCATCAATTTTTAGATTTGTTTTAGACTGGTACATAACACGTGCAAATTCATTTACATATTCTTTCATACCATGAACATCATACAAGTTTTCCATTGCTTTAACTGGTTTATCGTACAAACCATTAGGAACAAGAAGTTGTGTTTTGTATACGTTTCCTCTGAATGGCATGAACTCTTCAAAAGATTCACTTGACATTGGACGATAAACATCCATTACCCATTCTGATACATTTCCCGCCATGTGATATAATCCGTAATCATTTGGCCAAAATTCATCAACTCTAACAGTAATATCTCCTCCATCATTAAGATTCCCTGCTACCCCCATCATATCTCCACGACCCCTCATGAAATTAGCTTGAATTTTACCAGCAAACTCTTTTTCATCCTGTCTCACGTAGTGCCCATCCCATGGATAAATTCTTCTGTCATTTATGTTTTCAGATTCAGGATCTAAATTTCCAATTAGTCCCATTGCTGCAAATTCCCACTCTGCTTCTGTAGGGAGTCTGTAGTTTGGAAGTAAAATACCATCTTCCATTTTAACAGCCCTTTTTCCTAAACAAATTACTTCATTTTTTTTCAAATCTGCATATACAGGATCATAATTTGTAAGTTGATAAGGATCACGAGGAATTTCTCTTGCTTTTGATTCTTTTGAATTATCAAGAGTATAGCCATAGTCGCCTTTCATTTTATATTTTCCCTCTTTAGTAAGTCTTACTTTTCCATTTCTATCTTTCTCAACTTTGTCATCTTTAATCGTATAATTACCATTTAGATAATTTTCTGTACTAAACATATTTTCAGGCCTAGATTGAATTTTTTTATCAAAATCTTTGTTATTTACAGATCCAATATCTCCATCTTTTTCGTTGTACAAATCAGCAAAGTGCCACTTTAATATACCTTCACGAACAAGAATACCTTCATTTACTCGATCTGTCCGCCACTTACAAAATTCGTTTGCTTGAAGCCATGATACACCAACTACTGGATAATCATTGTAGGAAGGATGACGTAAGTAGTATTCTACGTATTTCTCTCTGTATCCTAGAACTTTTCTCCAAGCTAAAGTGTCGGGTAATGATTTTTTGTATACGTGTGGATAGCTTTTGTTATATACTCTTTTCATCCAATGAATGTATTCTAACCAGTGTAAATTTGTGACTTCTGTTCTATCTAAATAAAATGAACCAACTGTTACTTTAGCTGCTCTTGAATTCCAATCAAACATTACATCTTGTTCTGTTCTACCCATAGTAAAAACACCACCTTCTATTAGTACAAGCCCCGGACCAGTTTCTTGTTCTTTCTCATCAATTTTCTCAAAGCCACCATTTTTATAGTCATTGTATTCCCATCCTGTTGAGGTGGATTTACTATTAGTAGAGCTTGTTATTTTTTCTTTAGCACAAGAAGAAATGATTATCATCACAATAATTATAAGCCCTGTTAGTCTGATTGAGGTTGATCTCATTTTTTTAACTTTACGATTAATAAATAAGTATTTTTTTATAATTTGTTACATTAAAATGAAGGACATGAAATTTTTCTAAAATTTTTAGCTTTCTTTTTACATTTTAAATTTATGCCCATTGAAATTTCGTGGGATCCACCAGAAATTGCATTTCCAAGTTTTGAAACGGTCAAATCATAACTATAGCCAATTTTTAATTTTTCCGTTGCCATACCTAAAGAGATTATAAAAGCGTCTCTATTTCTATACCATACTCCTGAAGTAAAAATCCCATATTTTAAGTAAGATCCTATGTTTAGTTCTTGAAAACCGTTTTGGTATTGGTAAATAATATTAGGCATTAGAGTGGTTTTACTTGAATATTTACCTTTATTTCCAATATTTATAACTGCCCCAATATTTCCAGTCATTCTTATTGGTAGCCGAGAAACCCCTAAAATTAAAGATTCATCTGGCCGGTTTAAATGATTTCCGGCAATACCAAAATAAAAATTTTTGCCAAAGCCAACAATACCAGCTGATGCATCAAAAAATCCTCTTTGCCCTCCTCTTTGAACATCTCCCGTTTGGTAAATAAATCCTCTTCTAGGATCTATCATGTCACCAAAAGTTAATTTACTCCAATCAAGAAATTTTTGAAAATATGCAGCTTTTACGCCAAACATTATAGAGAATTTTTGATTTACTTTTAAATTGTATGAATAAATTCCTCCAATCATACTTGTTTGAATCGTTGCCTGCCCTTGTTGATCGTGCATTGCTATAATTCCCAATCCACCTGTAATACTTTTAGCATAAGTGTCAAAAGCAGCACAATAAGTAACATAATTTCCTGACAAGCTTGGCCATTCGTTCCGATAGTTTAATGAAATTCTTGGACATCCACTTGTTCCAGCAAACGCAGGATTTAAATATATTGGATTTGCGTAAAACTGAGTAAAAGTTGGATCTTGAGTTCGTGCTTCAAATATATTAAACACTAAAAATAGTGATAATATTAAACTAGTATGTAGGATGTTAATTTTCACAAACTTAGATTTAAATATAAAAATTATAAACGCAATTTATGTTTCAAAGGTTACAAATATCGCTTAATTTTAAAATATATGCTAATTTAATTCGTTTTTTATATAAAACAACAAATTTATATGAAGATTAACTTTTTTATTCCATACTTATTTTTGTGTTTAGCGAATTTTTCATTCTCACAGGATATTTTATTAGAATTAAATTGGCAAAAACCAGTGGAGCATCTTTTTGAAGGAAAGTCGTACTTTATTCCCTCAATTGAAGGTCAGGAATCAAGTGGTGGAAGACCGAATTATTTTTTTTTAAAATATTTAAAAAATAACGCTAAACCTATTTTGAATGATATAGTTTATGAATTAGCTCCAGAGAATGACTTTAAACAACTCTCAGCATTAAATATTCAGGTATCTGAAAATCTTGAAATTTCTTACCAAGTTACAAAATCAACCAATGATTATTATTTTGCTGTTAATGTTTTCCCCTATAAACTAATAAATAATCAATTATACCGTGTTAAAAAGATGGTATTTGAGTTAGCTGAAGCTTCGGTAGTTGGCCATCAAAAAGACTTTGTCACATCCTCTGTTCTTGAGGAGGGAAGTGGCTTGTGGTATAAAATTGCAGTCAATAAAGATGGTATTTATAAAATTGATAAAAATTTCCTTGAATCCTGTGGTATTTCTACAAATGGATTAAACCCCGCACATATTCATATTTATGGCAATGGAGAAGGAGTTTTACCAGAATTAAACTCAAGTCCTAGAATTGATGATTTAGCTAATAATGCATTATTTATCCAGGGTGAAGCTGATGGCAGTTTTGACGCTAATGATTACATACTTTTTTATGGTTATGGACCGCACAGATGGCGAGCAAATGGAACGGTTGAGTTTGATCGAAAACAAAATATTTATTCGGATAATTCATATTATTTTATTAATATAAATTCTAATGAAACACCCTTAAGAATAGAAACTTTACCTGAAATACAGGGGGTCATCAATTCTGAAATTTCTTCCTATGATTACCGTGATGTCTATGAAAATGATTTAGTGAATTTAATGGGCGGAGGACAGCGGTGGTATGGCGAATTATTTGATGTTGAATTGGAAAAAACATTCACTTTTACAATTCCAAATATCGATACGAGCCCAATTAGGTTTAAAACAGCACTTGCGTCAAATTCTTCAAACTCAGCTGGTACGGCACAAAATTATAGTATTAATGGAGCCACATTAAGCGAAAGTTCTTTACCAAGTACAGGATCTGGTTTTGCTCGCTCTAATCAATCTTTTCAGTTGAATAATCCTGTTTCATCATTGCCACTTAAGATTAAAATAACGCGAAATAGTCCAAATACACTGACATATTTAGATAGAATTGTTTTAAATACAAGACGAAAACTTGTCTTTTTTGGAACACAATTTGGTTTCAGAAATTTGAGCCCTCAGGATTCATTTTCCTTAGTTTCCTATTCCACCACAAACTTTCCAACGAATGGTTTTATTTGGGATATTTCTGATCGACAAAAACCAAAAAAGATTTCAGGAACATTATCAGGTACAACTTACACTTTTAAAACTTATGATATTTACAATGAATATGTTGCTTCAAATGGATCTTCTTTTTTTACACCTGAAAAAGTTGCTTCAGTTTCAAATCAAAATCTACATGCATTACCACAAGCAGAATTTTTAATTATCACGCATCCAGATTTTTTAGTACAAGCAAATCGTTTAGCTGATTTACATCGTGAAGAAGGTTTGAGTGTTCATGTTACAACAACTGAGGAGATTTTTAATGAATTTAGTTCTGGTGCTCCAGATCCAACTGCAATTAGAATGTTTGCTAAAATGTTTTATGATCGTGGAGCTTTGGCTCCCTCAACAAAGCCAAAATACCTATTACTTTTCGGCGATGGGACGTATGATCCAAAAAATCGAGTTCCGAATAATAATAATTATGTCTTAACCTACCAGGTTGAAAGCAGTGAAAATTATATTGATGCGATGGTTACAGATGATTATTATGGAATGTTAGATGATAATGAAGCTATTTCAGCTATAGATTTATTAGACATTGGAGTCGGCCGAATTTTAGCGAGTAATTTAACTCAAGCAAAGCAACAAGTTGATAAAATAGAACATTATATGAAGAACGGATCTAATTTATTTTCTTCTGCTGAGGGTTCCTGCTGCTTAGGAGAATCTTCAACTGATACTTACGGAGATTGGAGAACAAAATATGTGCAAATTGCTGACGATGAAGAAGGCGGATATTTTATTAATAATGATACCGAGCCTCAGTACAATAATGTAAACACTGATCATTTTGAGATGAACTGTGATAAATTATACTTGGACGCATATCCTCAAGAAACTTCAGCTGGAGGACAAAGGTATCCTGAGTTGCAAAATGCAATTACAGACCGTGTACAACGCGGAGCTCTAGTTGTTAATTATGTTGGGCATGGCGGTGAGGTTGGATTAGCTGAAGAGCGCGTTGTAACAATACCCCAAATAAACAGTTGGACAAATATCAATAAGTTACATGTATTTGTCTCTGCTACCTGTGAATTTACAAAATACGATGACCCAGCAAGAGTTTCAGCTGGAGAATGGGCTGCATTAAATCCAAATGGTGGCGCAATTGCATTAATGACAACTACAAGAGCTGTTTATTTTAGCGTAAATACAACTACAGGATTAGCCTTTTTTAATAATGTTTTTGATCGTAATCCTGACGGCTCGCCTTTAACTTTTGGAGAAATTGTGAAAAGGACTAAGAATTCATCTGGAAACAGTAATAATAAGCGAAGTTTTACATTAATTGGAGATCCAGCTTTAAAGATTGCTTTACCAACATATAAAGTTATTACGGATAGCATTAATGGTAAAAATCCTTTAATCGAATTAGACACTTTAAATGCCTTGAGTAAAGTTCGAATTAAAGGTCATTTAATAGATAATTCTGGAAATTTAATGTCTTCGTTTAATGGTGTTCTAAACCCCTCTATTTTTGACAAACCTAAAAAGCAAACAACCTTGGGTCAGGATAATGGTTCTCCTGAAATAGAATATGAATTGCAGCGAAATATCATCTATAAAGGCAAATGTTCTGTTGTTAATGGATTTTTTGATTTTTCCTTTGTGGTTCCAAAAGACATCGCATTAAATATTGGGCGAGGAAAAATAAGTTATTATGCTTTTGGTCAAGGAATTGATGCAATAGGAGCAGACACAAATTTTAGAATTGGGGGAATTGATCCAAATGGAATTAATGATGATATTGGTCCAGATTTAGAGTTGTATTTAAATGATGAAAAATTTATAAGCGGCAGTATTTCCGATGAGAATCCAGTTTTGTTTTTAAAAGCATTTGATGAAAACGGAATTAATACTATTGGCAATGGCATTGGCCATGATATTGTTGCAATTTTAGATGGTAAGACTTCTGATCCAATTGTTTTAAATGAATATTATACTACAAATCTGAACGATTATAAATCTGGAGAGGTTCGCTATCAATTTAAGGGTTTGTTGGCTGGAGAACAAAAGCTTGAAGTAAAAGTCTGGGATGTCAACAATAATTCTTCCACTGCGCGGTTAAATTTTTCAGTCCGAGAAAAGCAAAAGCCTAATATTGAGCGTGTTTATAATTATCCAAATCCATTTACAACTAAGACAGAATTTATGTTTGAGCATAATCTTTCGTGCAATAGTTTAGATGTTCAAGTTCAAGTTTACACTGTTTCAGGCAGACTTGTAAAAACGATAAATAAGTACATTACAAGCAAAGGTTTTCGTGAATCTGGAATTGAGTGGGATGGTTTGGATGATTTTGGTGATCGCTTGGCAAAAGGTGTTTATATTTACAGATTAAAAATCAGTAATTCAGAGAATCTAAGTGCTGAAAAAACAGAAAAGTTGGTTATTTTACGCTAGTATGCAATAAAAACAAGCATTTATCGTATAGTAACTATAAAATTTATCATTTAAGATCAATGAAATATATTAGCTTTATTATTTTAACTACAAATCTATCATTTTACACTTTTGCTCAAGCGCCTAACGGTAGCAGTGGTGCTAATGTTTCTGATTTACAATTAAACACCATTACATCTTCATTGCCTTTTATGGCAATAACGCCAGATTCAAGAGCTGGTGGAATGGGAGATGCAGGAACTGCATTAAGTCCAAGTTCTACATCCATATATTGGAATACTTCTATATTGAGTTTCGCAAAACAAAAATCTGAAATTAGTATGTCTTACACACCTTGGCTAAGGCAATTAACAAATGACATTTCTTTATCTTATCTATCTGCATACTACAAGATTAATAAAACCCATACAGTTGGTGGATCGTTGCGTTATTTTAGTTTAGGAGAAATTACATTCACGGATGCCCAGGGAAATGTATTACGTGATGATAAACCAAGTGAATTTGAATTAACAGGTGCTTATGCTTTTCGCTTGGGAAAAAGATTTAGTATTGGAATAAATGGAAAATTTGCTTATTCTAATCTAACAGGAGGAATACCTGTTGCCGGCGTAAACACAAAACCAGGCATTGTTGGCGCTACAGATTTATCTTTCACGTATTTAAATGATGAAGCAAAAATAGCTAAGAAAAAAGGCGTTTATACTTTTGCAATCACTTTAAATAACATTGGAAATAAAGTGGCTTATTCTGAATTATCTAGAAGAGATTTTATTCCAATGAATATGAAAATAGGAAATTCGTTCACTGTGCAAAATAACAGTTATAACAAGTTAACATTTTCGGTTGATGTTCAACGCTTATTAGTTCCTACTCCCGCAAAGTATATCGTAGTTGATGGTCAAAATACATTGATATCGGGAAAGCCAAATGATATAGGTGTTATAGCTGGAATGCTTCAATCTTTTTCTGATGCTCCTGGTACAGTTTTAGAGGATGAAGATGGAAACTATATCCAAAATGAAGATGGAACTTACGCAATTGCTAAATGGTCACGTTTAAAAGAAGAATTAAGTGAAATCAATATTGCTGCAGGAGTTGAATGGTGGTACAATGACGTTTTTGCTTTGCGTTCTGGAATTTTTTATGAAAGTAAAAACAAAGGAAATCGACAATTCTTAAATCTAGGTGCATCTTTAAAGTACAATGCATTTGCAATTGACTTTTCTTATTTGGCCTCTCTAAACGGCCGTCAAAGTCCATTAGCAAACACTTTGCGTTTTACCCTACGATTTAATATCGGAGGAGTTACAACAGCAAAAACAGAAGAACCAGAATAATATGCAAACTTTTCGAATAGGTTTTGGTGTTGATGTGCATCAACTTGCAGAAAATCATTCTTTGATTGTTGGCGGTGTAAAAATTGAATCAAATATTGGAGCTGTTGGTCATTCAGACGCTGATGTTCTGTTACATGCAATATGCGATGCACTTTTAGGGGCTGCAAATCTTCGCGACATTGGCTTTCATTTTTCAGATACTGATCCTCAATACAAGGGAATTGATTCTACGATATTACTTTCAAAAGTCTTTCAAAAAATCAATGAAAAGGGTTATTCAGTCGTTAATATTGACTGCACAGTAGTTTTAGAAAAACCAAAGTTAAATCCTTATATTCCTAACATGCAAACGATAATAGCAAAGCTAATTGGTGTTGAGGAAGACGCAGTCTCATTGAAAGCAACAACTCATGAAAAGGTAGATTCTTTTGGGGAAAGCAGAGCAATAAAAGCGTATGCTTCTGCTTTGTTAACGAAGGACAATTAAGATTGAGTCAATAAATTACCCTCCAAAGTCGTCGAAACGCACATTTTCATTAGGAACGCCCCATTCATCACACAATTTTAGAATTGCATTGTTCATCATTGGAGGACCACAAAAATAGAATTCTAAATCTTCAGGCGATTCATGGCTGTTAAGATACTGATCGATTACAGCTTGGTGAACAAATCCAACAAAACCATCTCCAGTGTTATCATTCATATCTTTCTTTTCAGTCCAATTGTCTTCAGGCAAAGGTTCTGAAAGAACAAGATAAAATTTAAAGTTTGGAAAATCTTTCTCTAAATCTCTGAAATAATGGATATAAAACAATTCCTCTTTCGAGCGACCACCGTACCAGAATGTTACTTTTCTTCCTGTTTTGATAGTCTTGAATAATTCGTAAAGGTGAGAACGCATTGGCGCCATACCTGCACCACCACCAATGTAGATCATTTCCGCATCTGATTCATTGATGAAAAATTCGCCATAAGGTCCAGAAATAATTGTTTTATCACCTTCTTTCAAGCTAAAAATATAGGAAGATGCAATTCCAGGATTCACGTTCATCCAAGCATTCCTCGCTTTGTCCCAAGGTGGAGTTGCGATTCTTACATTCAACATTACGCGTCTTCCTTCAGCAGGATAAGAAGCCATAGAATAAGCACGAATAACTTCCTCCTCATTTTTCATTACTAAATCCCACATTCCAAATTTATCCCAATGCTTTCTAAATTTATCAAGTTCTCCCGGATGATCTTGCGGATGTGCATCGATGTTCATTTCAGAATATTTTACTTCACATACTGGTATCTTTATTTGAATATAGCCACCAGCTTTGTAATCCATATCTTCTGGAATTTCTACAATAAATTCTTTAATAAAAGTTGCAACGTTGTGATTAGAAATAACAATTCCTTCCCATTCTTTGATACCAAGAACTTCTTCTTCCACATGAATTTTCATATTCTCTTTCACCTTCACTTGACAACCTAAACGCCAATTATCTGCGATTTGCTTTCGTGAAAAATGCGGTATTTCAGTTGGTAAAATTTCTCCACCACCTTCTAAAACTTGGCATTTACATTGAACACATGTTCCACCACCACCACAAGCAGAAGGTAAAAAAACACCATTATTGCTCAATGTAGTAAGTAAGGTTGAACCTCCACCTACCTCTACTATCCTTTCTCCATTATTAATATCGATTATAATTAAACCTTTGGGAGTAAGTTTAGCTTTTGCAAAAAGCAACATTGCCGTAAGCAATAATGTAACGAATAGAAAAATTACAATCGTTACTGTCATTAATAAACTTAAACTCATTGTTTACTTGATTTAGAAGTTGATAATTCATTTGTTTTTGAGGATGAGGCCTCTGAGTTTTTTGGCTTTTCTTTCTTTACTTCATCAACATATTTTATACCGCTAAAACTCATGAAAGCCATACCCATCAATCCAGTTATTATAAATGTAATACCCAAACCTTTCAGTGGAGCAGGAATTTTTGAATAACGAATTTTTTCACGAATACCGGCTATTAAGATAATTGCAATTGCCCATCCAATCCCTGAGCCTAATGAGAATGCCGTAACATCTAAAAAAGTTGAATATTGACGCTCTTGCATAAACAAGGCTCCACCTAATATTGAGCAATTAACAGCGATAAGAGGTAAGAAAATCCCGAGTGCACCATAAAGAGCTGGAGAGAATTTTTCTACAATCATTTCAACTAATTGCACAACAGAAGCAACCACAGCAATAAACATAATGAAAGAAATAAAACTTAAATCAATTTCCTTCCAGGCGGGGTTTAACCATTCTAAAGCACCTGCTTTCAGTAAATAATTTTCTAAAAGCCAGTTCAATGGAACTGTAACGACAAGAACAAAAACGACAGCTGCACCTAATCCTACGGCAGTTTTTACAGTTTTAGAAACGGCTAAATAAGAGCACATTCCGAGAAAGTAAGCAAAAATCATATTTTCAGAGAAAATAGACTTTATAAAAATATCTAAGGTAGTTTCCACTTTTTAAATTTTAACTCGTTAATTAATTTTCTTCTTGTAATGTTGTGTTCTTAGCACGTTGCACCCAAATTATTATACCAACGATTATCAATGCCATTGGCGGCAAGATAACAAGGTTATTATTTACGTAACCCATTGAATAAAGACCAGTTTTTTCAATCGCATCACCAAAAAGTGGCATTCCAAATAAGCTTCCTGACCCAAGAATTTCTCTAACAAAAGCAACGATTAAAAGAAGAATTGCATAACCAGCTCCATTTCCTATTCCGTCTAGGAAAGATGGCCAAGGTTTATTTGCCATTGCGTATGCTTCAAAACGGCCCATGATAATACAATTTGTTATAATTAAACCAACAAATACAGAAAGTTGTTCTGAAATATCTGGTAAATACGCTTTTAATATCTCATTAACGATAATTACCAATGCAGCAGCAACAACTAATTGAACGATGATACGAATACGTGGCGGCATGATATTTCTTAATGCAGAAATAACATAATTTCCCATTGCAGTAACGAAAATAACGGAAAGCCCCATTACTAAGGCAATATCCATTTTTACTGTAATTGCAAGCGAAGAACAAATTCCAAGAACTTGTACAGTTACAGGATTATTATCAGTAAGAGGTTCAATCAATAATTTCCTATTTTTTTTAGAAAACAATGATTCTGAAGGCGCTTTTATTTTTACAAGGTTTTCACTCATTTTTAATTGTTATAAAGTTTTAAAATAAACAGTATATGGAACTAAGCAGCGGTTCATCATTTCTTCTACACCTTCTGAAGTTATTGTCCCACCTGATATCCCATCAATTTTAGTAGTTTGTCCTCCAGTTCCATCTTTTACCACATCAAATTTTTGATAGTCACCATTTTCATCAGTGATTTTCTCATCACCTTTTACCCAGCGATCAATAAAAAACCCCAGCGAAATTTCTGCCCCAAGACCAGGAGTTTCTCCTTTGTGACCAAATGAAGCACCTGCAATGGAACTTTTATCTTCTGCTATGCAAACATTTCCCCAAATAGGTCCCCATAGTCCCATTCCAACAATTGGAATAATGTAAAGTGTTTTCCCTTCTTTCTTTGCAGTAAACATAGGATAAGTACGTTTGTTTACAGCTATAGTTTTATCTTTATATTGAGCTTGAATATTTGTTTGGAAAGCCGCATCTTTCCCTTTTTCTCCATCTGCTATAACTTTTCCATTTACATCGATAACAACTCCGCCTGTAATGTATTTTTCATATTCAGCCTCTGCATTTTCTCTTGAAACTTTCATCATCTCATCAGGAGATAGTAAAGCAGAAAGAACCTCCATCTTTTTTTTAATTTCGCCATTTGCTTCTTGTCTTTCTTTAAGACTAATTGCCAAAAACGCTAATAATCCTCCAACAACAACAACCATAATCGTAGCGAAAATGATTGTATAAGCGTTACTTTCTTTATCCATTGCCATTTTTATGCAGTTTTAATTCGTTTTAATCTACGGTTGATATTTCCTTGAATTACATAATAATCAATTATTGGAGCAGAAATATTCATGAATAGAATTGCAAGCATAACACCTTCGGGATATGCTGGATTTAAAACACGAATTAAGATTGCAAGTAAACCTCCAAGGAATCCGTATACTAATTTTCCTTTTGCCGTTTGTGCAGCGCTGACAGGATCTGTTGCCATAAAGATTGCACCAAAGGCAAAACTACCAATTACCAAGTGGTAAACAGCGGGTAGTTCAAAATAAGGATTTCCACCCATTAAATTCAATAATAAGCCCATTGCAAGTCCACCTACACAAAAGGAAGCCATAATTCTTAAGGATCCAACTCCTGTTATGAGTAAAATTCCCGCACCAATTAAACACGCTAAAGTTGATGTTTCACCAACAGAACCTGGAATCATTCCAATAAAGGACTCCGATAAAGTATATTCAGACGTAAAGCCATTTAAATTCTGAAAAACAGGTTTATCTGACATAAAAGTTGCCAAATCTCCTAGCGCAGTAGAACCAGTAAATCCATCAACTTTAGTCGTTTCAGTTCCGGCCATCCAAACTTTATCGCCAGACATAGAAGTTGGATAGGCAAAAAATAAAAAGGCACGAGCTGTTAGTGCTACATTGATAATATTCATCCCCGTTCCACCAAAAATTTCTTTACCTATAATTACAGCAAATGCCGTTGCAACTCCAACCATCCAGAGAGGAACATCAGCAGGCATAGTCAAAGGAATAAGCATTCCAGACACTAAAAATCCCTCGTGCAAAGAGTGACCTCGTAGCATTCCAAAGATGAATTCAATACCAAGCCCTACACCATAGGAAACAACAATTAAAGGAAGAACAATAATAGAACCATTCCAAAACTTATTCAAGCCATTTTCCCAATAGGGTAAATTTCTATTTCCTAATTCTGCAACCATTTGCCAATGACCTGTATTGTAAATTCCAAAAAGTAAACATGGAATTAAGGCGATGATTACCATCATCATGGTTCTTTTTAAATCTACGCCATCACGAATATGAGCACCTTTTGTAGTAACTAACTTTGGGGTGAATGCAAAAGTTGCAATTGTTTCAAACAAGGGATTCCATTTTTCATACTTCGCACCTTTTACGAAGTTGGGTTCCATTTTGTGTAATATATTCTCTAAGAATTTCACTGTTCTATTTTTTTAGTATTACAAACATTCTTCAGCAACTATGTCTAATCCTTTTCGGATTTCGTCTTGGATATTAATTTTTGTTGTACAAACATATTCGCACAACGCAAAATCCTCTGGTGCAACTTCATAAATCCCCAAATTTTCCATTCCATCAATATCTTTAGTCATTGCAGCTTTCACTAATTGCATTGGGAAAATATCGAAAGGAAACACCCGTTCTAGTTCACCAGTTACAACAAAAGCTCTTTCCTCGCCATTAGTATTGGTGTCTAAAACAAATTGTTTTGATTTTGGCAGTAAAAAAGTTGGGAAAAGTCGCGAATTAGAAAACTTATCAAAACCAAGTCCTAACCAACCTTTTGTGAGGAAGAATTTATAATTGTCTCCTTCAGGAATAACTGTAATTTGGTTGTGATAATATCCTAAGTAATCATTTTGTTGTTTTTGATCCCCTGTCAATACATTTCCAGAAATAAAACGAACATGATTTCCTTTAACTTTCCCTTTTAAAATACCATCAAGGTTAGTTCCAATAAGCACATTGTAATACTGGGGCTCACTTACTTCAGAGCCAGACAGAGCAATTGTTCTACGAGCATTTAATTTTCCAGTATTAAAATAATTACCAATAATAACAAGATCTTGAATATTGATTGTCCAAATATATTCTCCTTTATTAATTGGGTCAATGTGATGAATTTGTGTACCCACATTACCTGCAGGGTGTTTTCCTGCGAATTTGTTTATTTCAACTCCTTTAATATTTGAAAATAGTGCGCTATCGTTTTTAGCATCAATATTCAAATGTACCTTTCCTTTCGTTAATTGGCAAAGGGCATTAAAACCAGTTTGTAAATCTTCCTCTCGGCCTTCTAAGATAAAATTATAATCAGGTGCTAGAGGCGAACTATCAAATGCTGAAACAAATATTGCTTTTGGTTCTTGATTCTGATCAGCAATTACATCTATAGGTCTTTGTTTTATAAAAGGCCACAAACCACAAGCAAGCATTTTTGTTTTTAATTCTTCAGAAGAAAGTTTGCTTACATCTACTGCTGCTCCATTTTTATATTCTTGATTTTCATTAGTTTCAATCAGAACTTGTAAAATTTTTCTTTTTTCACCTCGAATTATTGATTTTACAGTTCCGCTTGCTGGAGTCACAAATTGAAGTGCTTCATTTGTTTTGTCAAAAAAAAGAGAATCACCAATTTTTACAGAATCACCTTCTTTAACGAGTAATTTTGGATTTAAACCATGAAAGTCTAAGGGACTTACACAAATTATTCTTGAATTCGGTAAAATTTTTAGCTGCTTTTCCGCTAATCCTTGTAACCTAATGTCTAAGCCTTTTTGAATACTGACTAATCGTGACATGAAGAGAGTGTTTTTATAAATTCTGCACAAAATTACTCAATTTATTTTGATAGATTGCTTTTTCTTTTCATCATTTTTTTTAAAATTTAGAATGAATTTAAATAAGAGCAGTAATTCAACAACTTTTAATAATTTTCGTTATATTTATGATCATTAAATGAAGTTTATTTTATGGAACAAAAAATAGAGCAAAAAATAATTATTTCGGTTTCTACTTGGTTTCGCGAAGACTTGTCAGATGTTGAGAACAATAATTTTTTCTTTAATTACAAAATCAACATTCAAAATACGAGTAATGATCGTGTTCAATTGACACATCGATATTGGAAAATCGAACACCTCACTCTTGGTTCAAGCGTTGTTAGTGGATCAGGCGTAATAGGAGAACAACCAATTTTAGGGAAAAATGAGTCCTTTGAGTATATTAGTGGTTGTGAATTATGGAATCCCTATGGAAGAATGAGTGGATTTTATACTTTTTTAAACATAGAAACTAACGAAGAATTCACGATTGAAATCCCATCTTTTAAGATGGTTTATCCTCCGTTATTAAATTAGATAATTACGTGAATTATTTTTTTTGTTTCAAAAAATTCCTCTCTAAAAAAGCTACTTAAATTATATTCTTTGTAGCGGTATTTTACAGATTTCATTTCTTCTTTTAAATCCCCACCTTTCAAATAAAGGATTCCATTTTTTAGTTTGTTGTTGCGTTCTTTTTTTATCTTATTTCTGACATAATTTATAAAAATAGGCATTTGCGTAACTGCTCTACTTATTACAAAATCAAAATTTCCTTTTACATCTTCAGCTCTCAAATGTAAGCCCGTTACGTTTTTTAAACCGAGAGCGGCACAAACTTCATTTACAACTTTTATCTTCTTGCCAATCGAATCAACTAAGGTAAACTGCACATCTGGAAACATAATAGCCATTGGAATTCCTGGGAATCCACCACCTGTTCCAACATCAAGAATTTCAGAATCTTTTTGAAAGCGAATTATTTTTGCAAGACTTAATGAATGAAGCACATGTCGTTCGTAAAAATTTTCTGTGTCTTTTCGTGAAATCACATTAATTTGTTGATTCCACTCTTCGTAAAGGTTTTTTAATCTTTCGAATTGTTGAACCTGTTCTTGTGATAAATTTGGGAAATAGTGAAGTATTTCTTTCACTTTTTAAATGGTCTCTTTTGTCTTATCAAGCATGGAAGCAAGGAAATCGCGGGCCCGAAACAATTGCGCTTTTACGGTGCCCAAAGGAAGATTCATTTCTTCCGCAATTTCTTCATAACTCATTTCCTCAAAATATCTTTTTTCCACAAGCTCGCGGTATTTTGGTTTAAGTTTACTTACAAGCAAGCGCATGTGATCTATTCTTTGTCCATGAATAATTGTTTCTTCAGGATTTAAGCCAGAAGAACGTGCATCAATTTGTATAGATTCACCATCACTATTGCTGAATCCAGAATCCATAGAAGTAACTTGAATTCTTTTTTTTCGAATAAAATCAATGCTATTATTGGAGGCAATTTTAAAAAGCCAGGTACTAAAAGCAAAACTTGGTGAATATTGCTCAAGTCGGTTAAATGCTTTTCCAAATGCTTCAATTGTTAAATCATCTGCGTCATCCGTGTTTTTTACCATTTTGAGCATGGTAAAATAAATTGAATCACGGTAACGATCCATCAGTTCTGCATAGGCTGCTTGCTTTCCTTTTTTAGCTTCTTCAACAAGAACTAAATCTTGTTTTGCTTTATCCGATAAATGTTCAAATTCTACCATTTATAAAACTTTTGACGCTCAGTGACATAATAAATTATCGGCATAAGAATAGCATATAAAAGATCCCAAAAGGGTAAAAATCTTACAAAATTATTTTCTTTCAGTTTCATCATGCATCGCCCTTGTATAAGCCATTTGTACGCCATTACAATTATAAAAATTGCTATGGATAAATTTCTAAAATCAGTACTAAAAAGCAAAGAAACAAACAAAAACCACATTAAAATCACTGAAATAGGATAAATTCCTAACAAACTTTTCTTAATAAGCCTATGTCTGTTTGAAGTGGCATAAAGTTTTGCTTTTTGAGCCATCCATGTTGACCAAGTACTTGGAGCGGGAGAATAACAAAAGGTTTCAGGGTCAATTTCTACAGAATAATTTGATTTTTTGGCAGCTTCTTGAATAAATAAGTCATCATCACCTGAAGGTATTGCATAATGTGATTTAAAACCATTAACAGAATGAAAAACTTTTTTGGTATAAGCTAAATTTCTACCTACTGCCATGTAAGGCAATCTAGCTAGCGCCATAGAAAAATAATTTATCCCAACCCAAGCTGTATCAAAACGAATTAAATTATTAAGAAATCCTTTACCCTTTATATATGGAGCATAACCAATAATAATTTCATTTTTGGAAGAAAATTGATTTGACATTTTACTAATCCATTGATTGCTTTTAGGTTTGCAGTCTGCATCTGTAAGTAAAAAATGCTCGTATTTTGCGGCTTTAATGGCAAGTGTAATTGGCAGTTTTTTTCCCGGTCTAAGGTGTTTATTTTTTTCTAATTCTACAACCCGAAGATTTTTAAATTGCTGTTGAAAAGCAGTTAATAACCAACCACTTTCGTCTATTGATTGATTATTTACCACAATTACTTCAAATTCTGGGTAATCTTGTTCTAAAATTGAAGGCAAGTTTTCATATAAATTATCTGAGTCATTTCGTGCTGCAATGATTATGCTTACCGGGATAGCTTTTTCTGTTTGCTTGTATTCACCCTTTTTATAAAAAGATAAGCGCCCATGAATTATGCTTGTAAATAAAAATTGAATTGTAGCAGAAATAATAAAAACGACAAAAATTAGGGGAAAGAAGGTGATAAAAAAAACAGAAATGTTGGACATTGTTAAAACTTGAGTACAAAGATGCCTTGCGAAATCAAATACCTGTATCTTTACTCAAAGTTTTTTTCAACATATTTATGCACTTTGAATTAATAAGTCACGATAAATCTTCTAAAGCTAGAGCAGGATTATTACACACAGATCATGGTGTTATTGAGACACCAATCTTCATGCCAGTTGGAACTGGAGGTTCTGTGAAAGGAGTTCATCAAAAAGAATTAAGCGAAGACATTCAAGCACAAATCATTCTTGG
>CAMDDR010000011.1:0-37556 GCA_945892995.1 Chitinophaga pinensis
TGTTTTTGTTGTATAACCCAAAATGGCCATTCCAGCAAAAGCACCAGCTGCAACAAAGAATGTTGATGCAATTGAAGCAATATTGTACACTAGAAAAATTGTAGATAAACTTAAACCCATTAGACCAGAATACAGAATAAAAAGTGCGAGTAAAACACCCATTGACAAGCGTTGGTATCCCCACTGGATCAACAATCCTATTCCTAAGGGCGCAAATGCGATAACCCAAAAAATGGGGGAAATTCCACCTTTAGCACTTATAAATAAGCTAGTGAAATAAGAAGTATTTGTCCCTACCGTGTAGGCAAGAATTCCTGAAATACCTAAAGCTCCAAACATATAGGTATAAACATTTCGGAAAAAGTCTCTTGCTAAATCCGCTGATAAACTGCTTTGATCTTCTAGTCCTTGATTCATGGTTAATGTAGTTTTGTTTGCACTAAATTAATAAATTCTTTTCTTGTGGAATCATTTGATAAAAATAATCCTGTAAAAGCACTTGTAGTTGTTTGCGCATTTTGTTTTTGCACTCCTCTCATCTGCATACACATATGGCAACATTCAATTACAACGGCAACACCTTTTGGCTCTAATGTTCTTTGAATACAATCCCGAATTTCAATTGTTAGGCGTTCTTGTACTTGCAATCTACGAGAATACGCATCAATAACCCGTGGAATTTTACTCAAGCCAACAATTTTACCATTTGGAATATATGCTACATGCGCTTTCCCAAAAAAAGGCAGCATGTGATGTTCACAAAGCGAATAAACATCTATATTTTTCACTAAAACCATTTCGGAATATTCTTCGTGAAAAATAGCTTGATTTATTAAATTATCTGGATTTATGTCGTAACCACTTGTTAAAAATTTCATTGATTTTGCTACACGTTCCGGTGTTTTTAATAAACCTTCTCTGTTAGCATTTTCTCCAAGTTGTTCTATAATTGACTTATATTCTTTTTCCATTTTACTTTTCTAAAAAATAGTTTTTAAATTAATTTATTATTCTAAAATGGTTCTTTCCCACCATAATAGTTTACGTAATTATTTTCAGTTTCAACTAGCTTTACTTTTGCTAATTCCCCACCAAATTTTGCTATTTCTTGTTCAATTTCATCCCAAATTGCAATCGCTAAATTCTCTGTAGATGCCATTTTATCTTTAAAAAATGGGACATCTAAATTCAGGTTTTTATGGTCTAATGGTTCAATTACTTTCTCTTTTAATATCTGACTTAAAGTTTTTAAATTCATAACAAATCCAGTATTTTCATCAGGAACACCTTTTACAGTTACAAAAAGCTGAAAGTTGTGACCATGCCAATTTTTATTGCTGCACTTTCCAAAAACATCCCAGTTTTTTTCTTCAGACCATTTTTCCTGCCATAATTTATGTGCTGCATTGAAAGTTTCCCTTCGTGTAATGTAAATTGTATTCATATTAAAAGATTCTAAAATTCAGTATTGAGTGAACATTTCATGATTCCATCTCCATCAATTTCCGTCAAACGAATACGTTGAAAAGTGTTCGTTAGTTTCGCATCAAATGGAAATTTAACTTTTATGTAATTTTCAGTAAACCCAAACATGTATCCTTCATCTTCTTCATATTCAAACAAAACTATGCGCTCAGTGTTTAGATTTTCTGTGTAAAAATTTCTTTTTTTTCTGTTAGAGATTAAATGTAGTTGTTTGCTTCGAGTTCTTCTAACTTCCATTGGTACTGCAGCGCCTAACTTAGGAGCTCCGGTATTTGCCCTTTCAGAATAGGTAAAAACATGTAAATAAGAAACATCTAAATCTTTAATAAATTCAATAGTTTCATTAAAATCTTCATCGCTTTCTCCTGGAAATCCAACAATTACATCTACTCCAATGCAGCTATCTTTCCGAAGTGATTTGATTCTAGCTACGCGTTCAGCATATAATTTCCGTTCGTATTTTCTTCGCATAAGTTTTAGCAGGCGATCGCTTCCAGATTGAAGTGGAATGTGAAAATGCGGAGCAAATCGTTTTGATTTCGACAAGCAAAAATCAATTATTTCATTGGTAAGTAAGTTTGGTTCTATTGATGAAATTCTGAATCGCTCAATGTCTTTTATCTCATCAAGTTCTTTAATGAGTCCATAGAGGTTTTCTTTTTCACCTTGCCCAAAATCTCCAATATTTACACCAGTTAAGACAATTTCTTTTACATCTGTAGCCGCAATTTTTTCGGCTTGACTTACAGTTTCCTTAATACTTGCATTTCGACTCTTTCCACGAGCTAAAGGAATGGTGCAAAAACTACAGAAATAATCGCAACCATCTTGAATCTTTAGAAAAGAGCGCGTTCTATCACCAAAAGAATAAGAGGGGACAAATTCTTTCGTTTCTTTTATATTATCAAAAGCAACTTTTGCTACGAGTCGCTTACTACTTTCCTTTTCTAAGTGTTCTAAAATATTGAATTTCTCATTGGCTCCTAAAACCATGTCAACCCCTGGAATTGATGCAATTTCTGTAGGTTTTAACTGCGCATAACATCCAACAATAACGATAAATGCCTCAGGATTTATTTTTCCAGCTCGTTTAACAAGTTGCTTGCATTTTTTATCTGCATTTTCAGTAACTGAACAAGTATTAATAATATACACATCAGGAGTATCTTCAAATTCCACTTTGGCAAATCCTGCATCTTCGAATAATCGGGCAATGGTTGATGTTTCGCTGAAGTTTAACTTACAGCCCAAAGTATAAAAGGCGACTTTTTTAAACTGAATCATACACTGCAAAGTTAGGGTTTTGCTGCATTTATTGTACTATTCGTTTTGAAGTTTCTTTAGGTTTTAAATTAAAAGCTGTTTTTATGGTTTTTTTTGGCTTTTTAATTCATAAGAAGCGAAAACTGTGTTTAATTATAAAACTTGTATTATCTCAGATTCAACTCCATTAAAATGAATGCTATCACCTTTTTCTTTTCCAATGAGTGCATTGCAAAAAGGCGCTTCAGGATTTATTGCAAAAATAACTTGCTCTTTAAAAGTAAGTGAACCAAGACCAACAGAAATATAAAACCAACCTTTATCTGTTTCAACCAAGCTTCCAAGATTTATTTTGCTATTCGTCTTACTTGGATTGATCTTTTGCACTATTTCTTCCATTTTTTGAAATTCATAGATTTGATTCCGCAATTTTTCCTGTTCTAATTGAGCCATTGCGACACCTGTTTCATGTTTGTCGCCCGCAGAACTTTTAGCATCGCGTGATCCCGACAAGTGTAAATCATCTAAAATATTTTGTATTTCATCAATTCGAAATGTTAATTGTTTTCTTAAGACCTGATGAATGGATTCTTTTAATGTCATTAGTAAATTAAAAAAATAGTTGTATGCTTTTTAGCATATTTAAAGAAAAAGAAGCATCAAAAAAACCTATTAATTTACAAAAAATCTCTTTATGATACTTGAATTTGAAACTATAATTTTGATTATATAGGTACCTCTATTAAAGTTCTTAATATCAATGCTAGATTTAAATACAGCACTATGAAAAATCTCTGTGCCTTTTAAGTCATAGATTGAAATACTTTGAATGTCTTTCTCTAAAAGTTTCGTTCCTAAATTTATATTTAAAATATCACTACTTGGATTTGGATAGATACTGATACTCTGATCAAGTAAGCTGAGATTATTAATTGCAAGCGCTAAATTACATTGTAGAAATCCATTGTAGTTGGTTGTTGTAGTCCCAGATGGAGTAACATAATTGAAAGTGTAGGTAGTTCCGTTCCAACTATAATTTGTTGCATACTGACTTCCATTATTAAGCGTGTAAGATAAATTGTATCCATTATTTGAAGCATTTTCTGTACAAGAAGTGATTAAAGCACCGTTTAAAGGGCCCCAATTTTCTGTTCTTACTGGTTGAGCATGGGCTTGAGGCACGATTTCTAAAGTTGCATCTTCCGTTACTTGTCCAACCATGTTTTTTATCATGTAAGGCGCTGTTGCAGTTCCATGGTAATGATAGACGCCATTTAAAAAGTGTCCGTGGTTTATATCTAGGCTTGTCATAGCTGTTCCGTCAGGCTCTAAACTTCCATAAACTGCAAATCCATCTAAGGCATAAGCAATTGGGAGCGTAGAAGTTGTTTGATTGTATAAGTGCAAAGGTGCTGTATGATAATGATAGTCATCTCCTCTTCCACAATGTCCACCAAAATTATCTAATTGTCCGTCTAGAAAGGCATCAACACCTGTATTTGTAAAAGGATTAAAAATTGGAACGCCGTTAATTGCAAGTGCTATCGCACCTCTGGTAAAATGACTTGCGTTAACAGGTACTGGAGTTGTAGCGATAATTGGATTCAAAGGAATACTCCAATGGTTATTCCCTGTATAGCATTGTGGAATTGGAACTTGCTGTTGCCAGCCATTATTGGAAATTCCGACCATCATGGTATGTGTTGTAGGAATGCCTTTTGATTCAACATAGAAGTAGTTATTATCCCAAGAGGTTGAGACATTTGTTGAAAATGGAGAAAAAGCTGCATTAATAGTATTTGGGTCTGTAAAACTAAAAAACAATGTATTTAAGCCAAGAAGAAGTAGGGCAGTGGCTTTAAGTTTAGTTCGTTTGAGAAGAAAAGAAATAAGGACTAAGGTAATTATCAAAGAAAAGCTAATTAGGAGTGCATTGATATTGCCTTTTTTAGTTTCGGTTTTCGGCGCAACACTAATTTCCTTGTTTAATTTTTCAATTGCCTTGTAGCGTTCAATAATTTCTTTTTGTTCGTTTGTAGATAAGTTGGCTAATGGAAAATGGCTGATTGAGGCATTATTTTTTTGAATATAAACTTCACCATCTTTTAGCATCAAAAAACTTCCTTGTTCTGATGTTTTTCCCGTGTTCCAAATCTTATCGTTTCCATGGGATTTTTCTCCTTCGTGTGCAGAAACATTAAAAGTTATAAATAGTATAAGTAAAACTAGGGTTATGTTTTTCATAAGTTAAAAATAAATATCATTCTTTATTGCTGTTTAGTATCACTAAAGCTGCAATTACTCCAGGAACCCATCCGCAACAAGTTAATAAAAACACAATTAAAATTGAGCCACAACCTTTATCAAAAACAGCTAAAGGAGGAAAAATTATACACAAAATAAGATTAAAACAAGACATAGGTATTATTTTCTCTGAATATACGATGAATGTTTAAAATAAAAAAGGGAAAACTGCTTTACGGTTTTTTGGGTAATCTGGAAAATTTTCTTTGTACCAATTGTGGTGATTCAGTGCACGAGGCACAAGGTTCGCAAAGGTCCAAATAGCAAAGCTGAGGGCAGGAAGATTCCATGCCATAATTGCAAAACCAGTCCATTCAATGATTTCCCCAAATAAATTTGGTGAAGAAATGTAATCGAATAAAAATCCCTTCGGTATTTGGTAGTTTTTCTCTCCTTTTTTCCTTAAACCAATTAAAATAGTGTCTGATTTTATATTAATCACCATTCCGGCAATAAAAATTAGTAAACCAATTGTAAAATGAGGGCTGCTTAACCATTCTAAATTATAGTTATTTGGTGCAGCAAGTTCTGCAAGGAAATAACCATTGATTCCAGCATTTACGATATTAAAAATAATTGCGCTAAGAGCAATTGACAGAGGCATTTTTTTATCCGTAGGTTTTATTCGTATAGGATAGATAATGGTTCGATTGGTATAATGAAAAATCCATACAGCAAATAAAATCCACACATAAGAATCCATTGAATAAGTCCCGAAAACAAGGAAATAAGACATGATTAGCAATGAAGGAAGCTCCATGATGAACCAGCCAACTTTGTTATTCAAGGTAATTCCCCATTTATCTGAGGTATGTCTTCCAAATGGAGCGGTTACATAAAACATGGTAATGTGAACAATTAGAGCTAGAGCAATCCATATAAATAAAATATACTCAAGGGTTTCAGTTTTCATAGTTTAGAACGTTTGTTGATTTCTTGCGTTTTCGAATTGCCACTTAAAAAAATCGCTAAGAGTTTCTTTTAAAAGTCTAGGATTGTGATCAAGCATTTCTTTTGCCTTAGAATTATCCATATTTGGATGCCCTTCTTTGATAGCAATTATTGATTCATAGGTTAAAGAAGGTTCAGTTTTTGTTAGTTTACTCAAGATCCAAATAAATGGCAGTGTTGCTTTTAAAAACCAAAATGGTAGAATGATTTTTGGAATCTTTTTATTTGTGACAAGATGAATTTCTTCGAGTAGCTCCTTAAAACTATAGTATTTTCCGGAAAGTAAATATACTTCGCCATTTTTACCCTTTAAAATTGCTTGATAAATTGATTCTGCAAGATCACGAACATCGACTAAGTCATAGCCACCTTTTGGAATCATAGGAATTTTCTCCTTGTAAAAATTCATTAGTGCAGCTCCCATTTTTGAAGGTTTAAAATCAAAAGGCCCCAATACACAACTTGGTCGAACTACAACAACTTCAATATTTTGATTTTTTGAGTTAGTGAGAATTTCTTGTTCTCCTTTTGCTTTTGAATAATCATAAGCAAAATTTTCTTGACTTTTATATGCTCTTTTTTCGTTGTAAATTGTTGAATGTGGTAAATCGTGAACTGCATGTACACTGCTGACATGAATCATTTTTTTTACTCCATGTTTGATTGCTACTTCAAGAATATTTTTTGGACCTTCGGTATTTGTTTTAAAAACAAGACCATCACGATCACCATTTATACTAATTATCGCGGCGCAGTTGATAACGAAATCACAGTCCTCAATTAATTTAGATAAATCAGATTTGTTTAATACATTTCCTTGAACTAATTCAAGGTCAAGATTTTCAAGGCCTCTTGAGTCAGAATTATAAAAAGCTTTTACCTTGCATCCTTTTTCAATAAGTTTTCTGCAAACAACATTTCCAACATGTCCACTTGCACCAGTAACTGCAATTTTCATAGATAAAGCTTATAAATTTAGGATTTATTGTAACAAGAAAGATATCTAGCGAAAAAAATAAGCGAAATCCTTTTGTTCAGGAATTTCATTGAAATGAATTAAAATTTGATGCTTTCCAGGAAGTAGTTGAATGAAGTTTTTTTCAAATGTAACACCAATTTTAGCTGAATACAACCAGAAATCAGCCAAAAACTGATTGTTGTTAATCTCAATTACTGCAGTTTTATTTATTGTATCTACAGCATTTAAATTAATAGTTATGTCTTCTACTGACGCTAATTTAGTTTTAAAAGTTTTTTCCTTGCTAAGGAGAAATACTCGTTCGTAATCATTTCCTATTCGAACTTTTACAATTTTGTTATCAGCTTGAAATTTCCCTAATGAAAGTTGTTCCATATAGGAAATACTCAGTTTTTGCGACTTTGAAGAAAGAAGCTTTCCATCCAAAGAATAAACTTCAAGTGAAAGCTGAATAGCATTTTCATTGCTATTGAGTGCATCGGACTTTAAGAACAATTCAATATTTCCTTTAGCATCTATTTTTTTTAACACTGCAATTTGTCTGTAATCATCACGAACAGCATAATGCAATGCTTTCCAAGATCCATAATAATCAATACTTGACCAAGTTGGCGCCGGCCAACAATCGTTTAATTGCCAATACAAGGTTCCCATACATCTTGGAGCATCTAAACGATGACTATTAATTGCAGAAGAGATTGCATATGCTTGAGTTAGTTGGGAGTGGTATACAAATTCTTCAAAACTTTTAGATTTACCATAAAGGAATTTTGCTTGCTTTTCAATCATGCTGTTCCCAACATAACTTTTTTGATGGTGTTTCATCACTTTTGAAGTAAGTGACCAATCTTCTTTAGCTGAAAATTTTGCTAAACTTGAAAATTCTGGAAAGCTCTGAAAGCCATATTCGGAATTAAATCGACCAATTTTAGTTGTAAAATTTGATAATGGATCTGAACCATGCCAAACACCCCAATAATGCTGAGATCCGTGATTGTAAAACTCATCTTTCCCCCAATTACTGAGTGGTGAAGAATGAACATAGGAAGTGCTTGTCCAGTTTGATGCAACTTCTTTAGCAAGTTTATTAAATAAGTCATCGTAGGCTTTTTCGATTATTTTTTGAGATTTATCCTTTAAAAAATACTGTAGTTGGAAACCCCAGTTTTTCCATGCCATATCTACTTCATTGTTTCCATTTAGTAGAACAACACTTGGGTGAGAAGTAATTCGAGGAATTTGATAGTTTAATTCTTCTTCCACAGATTTTAAAAAAGTGCTGTCTCCCGGATACATTGCACAGGCGAACATTAAATCTTGCCAAACTAATAACCCTTTTTTATCACAGGTTTTATAAAAAATATTATCGGGATAATAACCGCCTCCCCAAACTCTCACCATATTAAAATTAGCAGCAAGCATTTGATCAATCATATTTTCAATAGCTGAATCTTTAACAGCGGCTGTAAATACCGATTGTGGAATGTAATTGGCTCCTTTGCAGAAAATCGGAATATCGTTTACGTGAAACTCATAAGATGTTCCCCATTCATCTTTATTTTGGACCAATTTCGCTGTCCGAACTCCAAATTCAATAATGTATTTATCGAGTACCAATCCATCAGCGTTTAAAAGTTTCAAGGTATCTAGATATAAATTTTGTTCACCGAAACCAACAGGCCACCACAATTTTGGATTCTCCAATTGAAAATCAACTAAAAAATGATTGGGTTTAAGTGAATCAATTACTAAGGGTCTTTTCCCAAATAAAGAAGAAGAAATAAACCCATCAACCAATGGTTTCTTGGTGTCTAAAATATAAAGTAATGTTGCGACATTGCTGGATTGATAGAGCGTGTTTACGACACACGATTTAATAGCATTAAATCCGGAGGGAATAATATTTATAGGTTTTGAAAAACCGATAGTATTCATTCTTAGTGCCCAATCCCAGCCGAATTGATACTGTGGTTTTCGACTTAAAGGCGCCACTTTCATTTTAGCGGGATCGTTTGGAGCAGGATAATGAAAATCTTCACTTTCATACCGTGATTTATGAAATATTACTGGCGGTGTAATAGTTACTAATAATGTATTGTATCCGCAGATTACAGATTTTTGTATCTCAAACTCGTAGGGTCTGAAAAAATTATCTGTTTTTCCAAGAAGCTGATTATTAAGCATAATTTCTCCGTAGGTATCAATATTGGGGAATTGCAAGATTAAGTTCCTTGAATTGGCTTCTTTTTCAGTTAGGTAAAAGGTGCTTCTGAATTGCCAAACATGATCTTCAATCCATTGAAATTCTTTTTCATTATCGCTATAAAAAGCAGGGGGCAATTCCTTAAGTTCCATTAATTTTTCTTGGATACTTCCTGATTTCCCAAAAGAATACCATTCTTTTTTTATGGGGTGATAAAATTCCCAAGAAAGTTCTTGTTGCCCGAATGAAGAAATTGAAACTATTAGAAGAATTAGTACTATTAACGTTTTCATAAATTTAATAAGTCAATCAATTCCTACCAATTCCTATCAAAACCAGCATCTACCATTTTATCTTCTGTGGAAGTTTTTAGCGCATAATTAAATCCTGCATACACGGAATATCCTCCAAAATTTCCTTTTTTGTCAATTGCAATAAATCCACATTGTAAATTCGTTAAATCGCTGTGTTTTTTAATTATACGATTTACAACTTCTTTACAAGCATCTGTGGGAGAATAACCATGTCGCATTAATTCTACAACCATACTGCTTCCGGCTACACGAATAATTGCTTCCCCTAAACCAGTAGAAGTTGCGGCACCAATTTCATTATCAACAAATAAACCAGCTCCAATTATTGGAGAATCTCCAACACGCCCGTGCATTTTATAAGCCCAACCACTTGTGGTGCATGCGCCGCTTAAATCGCCATTGGCATCCATTGCAATCAAGCCAATTGTATCATGGTTTTCGTGATTAATAATCGGTTTTTTGAATACATCTTTATTTTCTTTTTTCCATTTTTCCCAATCTTTTTTTACTTCAGGTAAGGGCATTTTTGCTTTTTTAAAACCATTTTCACTTGCAAACTTCTCTGCGCCTTCTCCAACAAGCATAACATGTTGCGTAGTTTCCATAACCGCCCTTGCCACAGAAATTGGATGTGCAATTCCTTCCATAAAAGCTACCGCACCACAGCGTGATTTTTCATCCATTATGCATGCGTCAAGTGTAACATGGCCATCTCTATCAGGGCGTCCGCCAATTCCAACACTGCGATTTGCTAAGTCTGCTTCCGTAATTCGAACGCCATTTTCTACTGCATCAATTGCTTTTCCTCCCTTACTCAAAACTTCCCAAGCTGCGCGATTTGCTTCCAAGCCATGAATCCAAGTTGATAATACAATTGGCCCAGAAGTAACTCCTTCAAATGAAGAAGAAAGAAGGTTTGCTCCTTTTAATGGTTCAAGCAAGGAAATAGCACCTAAGCTCAATCCTGCTTTAAAAAATGATCTTCTTTTCATCTTTTATTCTTTTTTTTAAGTTCATTTGCCAACCAATTTTGGAAAATTCGTGCATTTTTCATGTGTTCTACCCCAGTTACTGCAAAATTATGTCGGTGCGAATAATAAGGTTTCGCACACATATAAATATAATTTACATCGGCCTTATTTAAAACAGCATCCACAACTGTAGTGGGGGGGAGGCAAATTGGCCCAGGAGGCAACCCTATTATTTTATAGGTGTTGTATTCGCAATTAATTTCGCGATGAATATTTAATAAGCGCTGCACTCCTTTTAAAATATCTCCCCAACAAAATTTAAAGGTTGGATCAGACTGCAAACGAATGCCTTGCTTAATGCGATTTAAATAAAGTCCGGATATAATTGGCCATTCTTCAGAAACAATTGATTGTTCAGAATAAACAATACTCGCAAGAGTTACAACTTCGCTTGGGGAATTTAATCCAATTTGCTTTATTTTTTCTTTTCTTTCGTTAGTCCAAAAAATCTTGAATTCTTTAGCCATTCGTTCAACAAATTGTTTTTCATCTGTATCGTAAAAAAATTGATAGGTATTAGGAATGAAAAGTGCAGGTATTTGTTGCGGTGTAAAACAATATTTTTTTAAGGTGTTTTTATCGTTTAAGTATGAAATTAATTTAGCACTATCAAGAAATAAGCAGGATGAAACTTTTTTGGCTAAATCATTTATTGTTATGCAGTTATTAAATGTTACCTCAACTTCTTTTTCATTATTTCCATTGCCATTTGCATTTATTTTAAAACCATTTAGCAAAGTTCGATAGCTCGTACTAGGTTCAATGCAATATTTACCCAAAGCAATTTTATTTCTCTTCAAGTTTTTATATTCTCCAACAGAAATAAATGCATTTAGATTATCAATAATACCCTCTTTTTTTAACTGAATTGCTAAACCATCCAAATCTAACGGTGAGAGTATAAAAAAATCTTTTGTAATTTCATTACAACTGACCTTATTTCCAGAAATGAAAAGCATTATTTTCGGAACAGCAATTGCAATTAGTACAAGTGCAATAATTACACTAAGAACTATTTTATTTCTTTTAAACATAGTTGATAATTTACTTCGTCAATGCGCTTTCCTTTGTATAAAAGCCAGTTTTTCTTTGTGCCAATATGCTTAAATCCAATTTGTTCAAAAAAGTCAATGCTTGCTTTATTGTCAGCATGAATAGCGCATTGTAAATTGCTGAGTTCTAAAACATCTCTAGTATATTCAATCATTAATTTTATGCTTTCTTGAGCATATCCTTTTCTTCGTTCTTTTTCCTCGGCTATTAGAATTCCAATTGCAGCAAATCCATGTCTGAAGCTCACATCATACAAATCAAAAGCACCAATTGGAAAATCATTTTCGATTAGACAAATAATCATGCGTAATTGTCCTGAATTTCTAATATTTGATTGCTGTTCAATTAATTGATGAATAGAATGCATAGAAAATGGGATTTCTGTATTTGATATCTTCCAATTTGAAGGATTGTTTTCCCAAATAAAAAGAGTTGGTGCATCCTCTTTTTCTACTGCTCTTAGGTAGATAGATTCTCCTTTTAACATGCTAAATTTATTCTTTTATTAAATTAATTTCTCCGGAATATACAAAATCTGCTGGACCAACCAGGAAGATGTCATAATAGCCATTGGAAGAATCACGTTTGAATTCAATTTTCAAATTCCCACCTTTTGCTTTTACCTCAATAAATTTAGTTCCTGAATTGTGTATTTTATCCCAAACAAGTGCACAAGCCGTAGCTCCAGTTCCACAAGAAAGTGTTTCTTCCTCAACGCCCCTTTCGTAAGATGCAATTTCAATTTTAGTTGGGCTAATTCCTTTTAACAGGTTTACATTTATGCCTTCGCTATTGTATTTTGGTGAAAAACGAATACTTTTTCCAAAATTTAGAATTGTTTCACTAGAAATATCATCACTGATTTTTACATAATGAGGTGAACCTGTATAAAGTTCGAATTCATTTTCAAATACTTGAACGTTTTCTACATTTCCCATTTGGATTTTGATGTCATTAGCAGTTTTAATGGCCCAATGAGATCCATCAATTGCATCAAATGTAAGATCCGAAACTTCTATCCCCAATGTTTCAGCAAAAGCAACTGCGCAACGCGCTCCATTTCCACAAAAACTTTTACTGCCGTCTGAATTGTAATAATCCATTTCGAAAGCTTTAGAGTAAGATTGATTGATTTTAATTAATCCATCAGCACCAATTCCAAAACGACGATTACAAAGCAGTTTAATGTCAGCTACAGATAATGCATCATGACTTCCAGATAAATTATTCAGTAAAATGAAATCATTACCTGTTCCTTGGTATTTTGAAAATTTTATTTGCATAGAATTAAGGCCAAATATACCTAATTAAAGTTAATTATTCTTAACAAATTTTTAACAGCTATAAATCAAATAAATCTTATGTTTAGTTGTTAATTTAGCGTTAACATTTAAATTTAATCGCATGAATTACCTCTCTTTTTTTAAAATTTTTGGTATTGGTTTATTAGGCGGTGCCATCCCTTTTGCAACATATGTATATTTTCAGTCCTCTTCAGGATTACTTTCTGATAGAGTTATAGATGGAAATAAAAATAGTTACGCTCGTTCCGTAGGATTAAATGGTGTTTCCGATGCAAATGATTTTACAGAAGCCTCTGAAAGTACAATAAATTCAGTTGTTCACGTCACAACTAAAGTTGTCCAGACTACTTTTCAACGCGATCCCTTTCAAGAATTTTTTAATGGTCCTGGAGCTGGTGGAAGAGAATTTAAGCAATATGGTTCTGGTGCTGGTTCTGGTGTGATTATTTCTTCTGAAGGTTATATTGTAACAAATAATCATGTGGTTGAAAATGCAAGTGAAATTGAAGTTATATTAAACGATCATTCAAAATATACAGCTAAGATTGTTGGATCAGATCCTGCAACGGATTTAGCAGTTTTAAAAATTGAAGGAAAGGGTTTTAAAGCAATACCAATAGGAAATAGTGACGATTTAAAAATTGGTCAGTGGGTTCTTGCGGTCGGAAATCCTTTTAATTTAACATCTACAGTAACTGCAGGTATTGTTTCTGCCAAAGCTCGAAATATAAATCTACTAAGTGAACGTTCAGGGAAAGACGTATTTCCAATCGAATCATTTATTCAAACTGATGCAGCCGTTAATCCTGGAAATAGTGGAGGGGCACTCGTAAACACAAATGGCGAACTTGTTGGAGTTAATACTGCTATCGCTTCTCAAACTGGAAGTTATAGTGGATATTCATTTGCTATTCCTGTTAATTTAGTTCAAAAAGTAATGCGCGATTTGATCGACTATGGTATAGTACAACGTGGATTTTTAGGGGTGCAAATTTCTGATATTACCCAAGAAATAAAAGAAAAAGAGGATCTTCCAAATTTAAAAGGTGTCTATTTGGCAAAAGTTATCGAAGGAGGAAGTGCAGATAAAGCAGGAATTAAAGATGGTGATGTGATTTTAAAAATTGGTAGTAAGGAGGTTAATTCTGTTGCTTCACTTCAAGAAGAAATTGGAAAAAGACGTCCTGGCGATAGAGTTTCAATTACTTTGAGGAAGAAAAATGGAGATGAGGTGACAAAAGAACTTGTATTGCGTAACCAAGATGGGGAGACTTCGTTAGTGACCAAAGAAGAAATAAAAAAGAATGTAGCGCTAGGTGCTACATTTATTGAACTAACTGATAAAGAAAAGAAAGAGTTGAATATTACATACGGCATTAAAATTAAATCTATTGGTGCAGGAAAACTACAATCCTTAGGGCTCAAAGTAGGAACAATAATAACAAAGGTAAATAATGAAACTATTTCTAGTGTAGAACAATTAACTACAAAGTTAAATGATCAAAATCGTGGAATTTTACTTGAAATTATGTCTGAAAGCGGAAGGAGAGAGTATGTTGGATTTGGTTTATAAATCAGATGAACATTTTTTTTCTCAATTGTTAATAAAATAGTTAAAAATTAATTAAACATACACTTAAAAATATTTTTCAGTTAGTTTTTTTTCGCGTTACTTTGCATAACATAGATTTAATATATACTAATAATTCTAAAAGGAATCTAAATCATACATGAGACAGCTAAAAATAACCAAATCGATAACAAATCGTGAAAGTCAATCACTCGATAAATACCTTCAAGACATTGGCAGAGAAGAATTAATAACAGCAGAACAAGAGGTTGAATTAGCTCGAAAAATTAAAGCCGGAGATCAACAGGCACTTGAGAAATTAACGAAAGCAAATTTGCGATTTGTTGTTTCTGTTGCAAAGCAATATCAAAATCAGGGTTTAACACTTCCAGATCTTATCAATGAAGGAAATCTTGGTTTGATTAAAGCAGCACAGAAATTTGATGAAACACGAGGGTTTAAGTTTATCTCTTACGCAGTTTGGTGGATTCGTCAATCAATTCTACAGGCTTTGGCTGAGCAAGCTCGAATTGTTCGTTTGCCTCTTAATCAAGTTGGTTCACTGAATAAAATTAATAAAGCATTTTCTCGCCTAGAGCAAGAATTCGAACGTCCACCTTCAGCAGAAGAATTGGCGGAAGCACTAGAGGTTCCCGAAGAAAAAATCAAAGAAAGTTTAAGTGTTTCAGGTCGACATGTATCTATGGATGCTCCACTTACAACAAATGAAGATGGTGGTACATTAATGGATGTAATGTCGAATAACGATGCTCCTAAAACCGATCATGTTTTAATGGCTGAATCACTTCAAAAAGAAATAGAGCGTTCATTAAGCACTCTTACTGATAAAGAACGAGAAATTATACGTTTGTTTTTTGGAATTGGGATGAATCACGGTCTTACTTTAGAAGAAATTGGTTCTAAATTTAATCTAACACGCGAAAGAGTTCGTCAAATAAAAGAAAAAGCAATTCGTCGTTTGCGCCATGCTTCGCGAAATAAGTTACTCAAATCTTATTTAGGATAATCATTTATAGCAAAAGGCTATCGGTTTATAACTGATAGCCTTTTTTGCTTTTTATATTTTCAATCAAATTAAAAATGGATACAGAGTTAAGTTATGAAAAAGTGCTTCAATTGCACATAAAAAAAGAAAGAGCTGCCGTTAAACTTCAAAGTAAAGTTGGTCAATTACTCTACGATAAAGGAATTGAATTGGTTTTGTTTCGCCAAAGTCTAATAGATGTTACTATTTCCGAAATTTTAAATTTACACGAATATGCTGGTGAGGTTGTGAATAAACCAATCGATGTTTTTACTACTTCAGATTTAGCAGATATTATTCTTTCTTCTGACATCGTTCCATCAAAATTAGATATTGGTAAATTGGCTAGTGAATGGATTGTTGAACAAGATACTTATTCTTCTAAAGCTGATTTTTTAACCTTTAAATTAAAAAACCTCAAAGATTCTTCTTCGGAAATAAGTCCTAGAGATGTTGTTTTATATGGTTTTGGACGAATTGGTCGTTTGGCAGCCCGTGAATTAATAAAACAAGCCGGGAAAGGACAGCAGTTGCGCTTACGTGCAATTGTTACTCGTGGTTCTTCCGATGCCGATATTATAAAACGTGCATCTCTTTTAAGAAGTGATTCGGTTCATGGCTCATTCAAAGGTACAGTGGTTGAAGATCTAGCTAACAAAGCAATTATTATTAATGGTCAAATTGTAAAAATGATTGATGCTTCAAATCCAGAGGATATAGATTATACGCAGCATGGAATTACAAATGCCTTGATAATTGACAATACTGGTGTATTTACAACTCGGGAGGCGCTGTCAAGACATCTTCAAGCAAAAGGAGTTAGTAAAGTTTTATTAACGGCACCAGGAAAAGAAGTCCCAAATATAGTTTACGGAATTAATCAAGGTTTATTGGACTTAGAAAATGAAAATATATATTCTGCCGCATCTTGCACAACGAATGCAATTTCACCGATTTTAAAAGTTGTGAACGATAAATTTGGTGTTGTAAAAGGTCATATAGAAACCGTTCATGCCTATACAAACGACCAAAATTTATTGGACAACATGCACAAGAAACCCAGAAGAGGTCGTTCTGCAGCAATTAATATGGTTATCACTTCTACGGGTGCCGGAAGTGCTGTTACTAAAGTAATACCAGAATTAAAAGATAAATTAACGGCAAATGCTGTTCGAGTTCCAACACCTAACGGATCTTTAGCAATTTTGAGTTTGGAACTTGCTGAAAAAACAAGTATTGATGAAATAAATGCTGTAATTAAAGATGCGGCTTTAAACGGGGATTTAGTAAATCAAATTTATTATTCTTTTGATCCTGAATTGGTGTCGAGTGATATAATTGGCAATACTTGTTGCTCGGTTTTCGATTCAAATGCTACTATTGCTTCTTTAGATGGCAAAAATATCGTTTTGTATGCATGGTACGACAACGAATTTGGATATACAAAACAAGTAATTCGCTTGGCGAAATATATCACAAAAGTTAGAAGAGCAATTTATTATTAAGAAGACCTAAGCGCAGTATCTTTTTTAATCTTAATAATTGTAATTTTGAAAAATGATTAAAAAACAAATCACCATAGCAATTGATGGTTATTCAGCTTGCGGAAAAAGTACGCTAGCAAAAGATTTGGCGAAGAAACTCTCATTTATTTTTATTGATTCCGGAGCAATGTATCGTGGTGTTGCGCTTTATTGTCTTCAAAATAATTTGTTTGATGCAGATAGCAATCCAAAGCAAGTAGAGATTATTCAAGCCCTTAAAAATATTACTTTATCTTTCCAACTGATAAATGATAACAATTGCTTGCTTTTAAATGGTAAAAATGTTGAAGAACTAATTCGAGGTACTGAGGTTGCTGCAGTTGTTTCTAAAGTTGCAAGAATCAAAGAAGTGAGAATAAAATTAGTAATGGAGCAGCAAAAAATGGGCACAAATGGAGGAATTGTAATGGAAGGCCGTGATATCGGATCTGTAGTTTTTCCGATGGCTGAATTAAAACTATTTATTACAGCTTCTCAAGAAATACGTGCTCAGCGTAGATTTTTGGAGCTAAAATCAAAAGGAATTGAAGCTAAAATAAATGAAATTTCTTCAAATTTAGCTGAACGAGATTTAATGGATTCGAGTAGAAAAGAAAGTCCTTTAATTCAAGTTGCTGACGCAATTGTTATGGATAATTCTAAATTGAAAAGAGAAGAACAATTAGATTTTGTATTAAACTTGGTACGCAATCTAGTATAATTAATAGAAGTCTTTTCGAATACCAAGGTTGAAGGTAAAAAGTAAGGCGCTATCAAAAGGGTAGTTTGTAGTTTCATAAATTACATCATTGCTCGCTTTTCGGACAACTAAATAATTCCCACTAAAATCGAAGAAAATAGTTCCAGAACCAGGAAAGGTATATTTTAATCCGCCCTGAAGGCCAACACCTAAATTTAAAATAGTCCCTTTACTATCTCCATAATTTTGATAATCAGCCTCATCATAAGGATAATCCCAATCAGCAAATTTTTTCTTTATATTGTTTACACATAATAAAACGGTACTTCCACCATAAAAAGAAAATCCATTATCATAACCATTTATTATGTAAAATCGATTTCCGCCCTCAACAGTAAGGTAGCCAGTAGAAACAATATAATTGCGTTGAAGAGTATAAGGAAAAGTTGTTGTGGAAATAGCAGATGTATATGCTTGAGTAGAATCATCTTCATTTCTAGGGATATAATAAGAAATGCGTCCGTAAAGTGTAGCTTGGTTACTTCTTGGATATTCTAGCCCCAAATTAAGACCAACAAATGTTTTTTTTACTCCAAAGCCTTTGAGTATTCCAAGGCCTCCATTTAGACTTAGTTGCGAAAAAAGATTGCTTGCTAAAAACGTAACAAAGAGAATGAAAAAAAGATATTTCTTGCTATTTGATTTCTTCATTGATAAAGCCTTTATTTTATTTAACAAATCTATTGATTTTTTCTTTGTTTACTAATTTAAATTGAATTATTTTTGAGACTTATGGGAAATCTCAAATCAAAATTATTCTATTTATTGGTTTTTATAAATTCAATTGGTAGTGCTCAAGTATGGGTAGATAATATGAATAACCCTAATTTAAGTTTCTACGAAATTCAAGAATCATTCGAGGAGTATTGGAAAAATAGGGTAGTGGAGAAGGGGAAAGGATTTAAAGCATTTAAACGCTGGGAAAATTATATGGAGCCTAGAGTTTATCCAAGCGGTGACATAACCCTACCATCTCAAACGTATGGTAATTATAATGATTGGAAATCTCAGAATATAAATTCAGTTATTCCAAATACTATCAATGGTAATTGGACTATTGTTGGGCCAGTAGGAAAACCATCCGGCGGGGGAGCAGGTAGATTGAATTTTATTCGCTTTGACCCTAACGATAGCAATATAATGTATGTTGGCGCTCCTGATGGTGGACTTTGGAAATCTACTAATGGCGGAGTAAGTTGGTCGACTAATACAGATGATTTAGCTGTAATTGGAGTTTCAGATATTGCAATTGACCCTTCAAATTCTCAAATTATGTACCTAGCAACAGGTGATAATGATGCAGGTGACACTTACAGCATTGGAGTTTTAAAATCTATTGATGGAGGAACTACATGGAACCCGAGCGGTTTAGTTTTCCCTGTAGAAAGTGCTAGGAGAATTAGTAAAATATTGATAAATCCCAACAATACACAAATAATAATGGCCTTTGCAAGCAATGGAATTTGGAGAACAACTGATGGAGGTGTAAATTGGACGCAGCCAACGGGGACATTCAATAGCATAAAGGATGCAGAATTTAAACCAGGAGATCCATCAGTTATTTATGCCGCAAGTACCGTTTTTAAAAAATCAACAGATGGTGGTCTTAATTGGGTCACTATAAATACTGGTTTGACAGGTGTAAGGAGATTAGCAATTGCTGTGACACCAGCCAATTCAGAATATGTTTATGTATTAGCAGCTAATTCAACTGATAGCGGATTTTTGGGTTTATTAAGATCTACAAATAGCGCAACATCATTTACAACAAGAATGTCCTCAACTCTAACGAACAATATATTGGGATGGGATGATGGTACAGATGAGGGAGGTCAAGGTTGGTACGATTTAGCACTTGCTGCCTCACCAACAAATGATGAGGAAATTATAACTGGCGGAGTCAACCAATGGAAATCTCAAGATGGAGGAACTACATTTTCTTTAATTTCTCATTGGTCTGGTGGATATGGCAAACCTTATGTTCACGCTGATGTTCATGATATTATTTATTTTCCTGGTTCAGGAACAACTTGCTTTTCAGCTAATGATGGTGGTATTTTTAAATCAATTGACAACGGCGTTTCTTGGACGGATATTAGTTCAAATTTATCAATAGCACAGCAATATAGATTTAGTTTATCAAGTACAAATTCCACAATGGTATTAGCCGGTCACCAAGATAATGGAACAAATAGGACTGTAAATGGAACTTCATGGACTCAAGTAAATGGCGGTGACGGAATGGATTGTTTTATAGATCGAACAAACAATAATTTCCAAATAGCTTCTATTTACTATGGTAATTATTTTCGAACAACATCAGGTTCATCAAATTTTTCAAACATAGATGATCCTGCGGTTGAAGGTGATTGGGTTAGTCCTATACATCAAGATCCTGTTGCTCAGGCTGTAGTTTATGCAGGAGGTAGACCAGCTTTGTATAAAACGAGTAATATTGCTGCTTCTACAGTAACATGGACTGAATTAGCAACTTCAAATCCTGCAGCAAATACAATTAAAGAATTTGCTCTTGCTCCGAGCAACAATCAAGTAATTTATGTTGTGAAATCGGGAAGTGGAGGGATTTCAAGATCTGTAGATGGAGGTGTCACTTTTACCTCTTGTACAAATCCTACCACGGCTGTTTCGCCAACTTGGGTTGCAGTTTCAAATACAAATCCAGATGTAGCATTTGTTGTTTATTCAGGATATACTGCAGGTGATAAAGTATTTAAAACCAATGACGGTGGATTAACGTGGATTAATTTGTCTTCAGGCTTACCAAATATACCTGTTAATTGTATTGTGTATCATAATGGAACATTAAATGGAGATGCTATATATATCGGAACGGATGTTGGCGTATATTACAGAGATAATTCTTTGTCATCTTGGGTAGATTTTACCTCAGGTCTTCCAAATTGTGCAGTGAGAGACTTAGAAATTTTTTATCCTAACAATAAATTACGCTGTGCAACTTATGGCAGAGGCACATGGGAATCTGATTTGTACATAAGTGTCCCAGTTGCTCCTGTAGCAAGTTTTATAAGTGATAAAACATCAATTTGTCAAGGTCAGTCAGTTCAATTTACAAGCACATCAACTGGAACACCAACAATCTATTCTTGGACATTTCCTGGAGGCACGCCTTCAACAAGCTCCGAACAAAATCCAATTATAAGCTATAATTCTGCTGGAACATACACTGTAACGCTAAATGTCGCAAATTTAAATGGAGATGATTCAGAAATACAAACGACGTTTATAACTGTTCTCTCTCCTCAAAATACCCCACTAATTGAAGGTTTTACCGGCATTGCTTTTCCGCCTCTTGGTTGGTCGATTTTGAATAATGATCAAGGATCAACTTGGACAAGAAATTCAACAGTTGGCTTAGCACCAAGTTCTGGTAATTCAATGATTTTTTTAAATTATTCTGAAAATGACATAGGTAATCAAGATGAATTCCGATCGCCAATTTTAAGTTTTACAAATTTATTGTCTGCTCAAATTTCTTTTGATGTTGCTTATGCTGCATACAATGCCAGTTATATTGATGGATTAGAAGTTCTATTATCCTCTGACTGTGGAATTACTTGGAATTCACTTTATCTAAAAACCGGACTAACAGTAGGTCCTGGAAATCTTCCTACAGCGCCGCCAACTACATCTAACTTTACACCTACTTCAGCTCAATGGAGAAACGAAACGATCAATTTAGATCAATATATTGGGGAACCAAGTGTAAGAATTGCTTTTAGAAATCTTCCTGCTTATGGAAATAACTTATACATTGATAACATAAATATTTCAGGCGTTTTTATACCGCCTCCTGTCGCTAATTTTTCTTCATCAACACCATTAATTTGTCAGGGTGAAACAGTTCAATATACAAGTACTACATTAGGTTCACCCACATCTTATTTTTGGTCGTTTCCTGGCGGAGTTCCCTCTACAAGCACTATTGCAAATCCAAATGTTAATTATACTTCTGCGGGATCTTATGCTGCAAGTTTAATAGCAACAAATAGCTCTGGAAGTGATACAATAGAATTCTCAAATTATATTAGCGTAACAGCTAATTCCATAAACACAACTGCAGTATCAGCTTGTGATTCTTATGAATGGAACGGAACAACGTATTCATCATCTGGAATTTATAGTGGAACCACAGGTAATTGTGTTAGCGAATCTTTGAATTTGACAATTACACCTAGTTCAACAAATACAACCGAAGTATCAGCTTGTGGAAGTTATAATTGGAACGGAACAACGTATTCATCATCTGGAATTTATAGTGGAACCACAGGTAATTGTGTTACTGAATCTTTGAATTTAACAATTACGCCTAGTTCAACAAATACAACTGCAGTATCAGCTTGTGATTCTTATAATTGGAACGGAACAACGTATTCATCATCCGGAATTTATAGTGGAACAACAGCCAATTGTGTTAGCGAATCTTTAAATTTGACAATTACGCCTAGTTCAACAAATACTACAACAATTATATCGCTTGATTCATATACGTGGGATGCAAATGGAGTAAACTATACTCAATCTGGATTATATACTGGACCCACAGTTTCTTGTGTAACACAATATCTTAATCTCACCATTAATTCATCAGGTATAACAGAAGAAGAACTTGCTCTTTTTTCAATTTATCCAAATCCAGTTGTAACTATTCTTTATATTGACTACAGTGATCAAAAGCAAAGAGCGTATTTAATTTTCGATAATTTTGGATCAATTGTTAAGAAAGGATTTTTAGAAAAAAAATCTGAAGAAATTTCTGTTTTTGAGCTTAGTTCTGGGTTTTATTATTTTCATCTCGAAGGAACAAAACCCAGAAAATTCAGTAAAATAAATTAAGAAAATAGTAAGTTAATCTAGTTTTTGATATTATTTTTAGGTTATATTTTAATTAAAAATACTTCTAGTTGAATCTTAATAAGTATTTTTGTTTACTTTAGTATTTATAACTAAACTACTTAAAAACTAATCACTTATGAAATCTCTTTACTTATTTTTATTCTTATTTGTCAGTTTCTTATTTAAAGCACAAACTTTTGAATCTTTTAATTTCACTGGAGCTTTAAATGCAAATGGATGGACAACACATTCAGGTACTGCAGGGCAATTACAAACCTTAACTTCTGCATCTAATTCTGGCGCTAGTCTTTATTTCAATAATCTTCCTCTTTCAGTGGGAAACAGGGTGCAATTAATCGCAGGTAATAGTGAAGATGTAAATAAAGCAATTACAGGAATTACAGGAACTGGGTATTTTTCTTTTCTAATTAACGTTCCAAATACTACGGGTATGAATCCAAATGGTGAGTATTTTGCAAGTTTTGGAGCAACTTCAACATCATTCGCAGCTAAAGTTTATGTTAAACCGGGAACAGTACCAAACACTGTGAAATTTGGCATATTAAATACAACTGGAACTGCTACTTATGGCACAACAGATTACCCTTGCAATACAACACATTTTGTTGTTGTTAAATTAAAAGCATCTGTTGTTAGTCCTGCTCAACTAGCTGAGGCATCTATTTGGGTTAATCCAGTTCCAGGATCTACTGAACCGACAGCAACTGCAATAAATGCTGCTGGTAGCTCGGCTTTCACAAGCTTTGCACTTCTTATTTTAAGACAAGCAGGTTCTTTAGCAACCTCAACTACTACAGGAAATTTAGAGTTAGACGAAATTCGTTACGGTTCAACTTGGGCTTCAGTGACTCCAGTAAATACTGTAAGTTGTGTTTCATATGATATTTCCAATGTATCGAAATGTAGCTCTTATAGTTTTAACAACCAAATTTATACAACCTCAGGCACCTATATGATAACCCTTCCAAATGCAAATGCTGCAGGTTGTGATAGTGTGATTACCCTCAATTTAATTATTAAACAACCCTCTTTCTCAACGATTAATATTACAAATTGTGGAGAATATACATTGAATGGAACAACCTACACAAGCACAGGTCAATATATTCAAACTTTAATTGATGCAAATGCTGTAGGTTGTGATAGTACTATTACCTTAAATTTAAACATTGTGAGTTCTATCAACTATTATCAAGATTTAGATAATGATGGTTATGGAAACCCAAATGTTGTTGCTCCTGCTTGTAGTGCCAATCCTGGCTACGTCGCTGTTAGTGGTGATTGCAATGACAATAATGCTCTGGTTTATCCTGGAGCAACAGAAGTGCCTGAAAATGGAGTAGACGAAGACTGTAATGGTCAAGATGCACCATTGCTCCCAATTCAGCTAGGTTCTTATCAGTTTACAGGTACTACAACTTGTCCAAGTTCTGATAATTCTGTAGTTTCACAACCTACCAACGCAACATTTTCCTTGTTTAGCACTTTAAATACAACATGTTCTTCGTCTTCTGGAGTTTTTAATAACAGTGCTTGGAATCAAAGTGCTAATATTGATTTAAATGAATACAACCAGTTTTCTATTAGTTCTTCTAGTTGTAATAAACTAAAATTAGATCGAATTGCTTTTCACCATAGAGCAAGTTCAACAGGAGGAACTCCAACTTGGGTTATTCGATCTAGTCTTGATAATTATTCATCAAATATAGGGTCAGGTCTTTCTGGAAATAACGGGGGAGTAATTATAGACGACACTGTCTATTTAGGAACTACTTTTCATGATTTATCAAATGTTTCATTTAGATTTTATCTAATAGGAATGGGTTCGTCATCTGCTACTTGGAGAATGGATAATGTATCTCTTTTCGGAAATGTTATTGCTATTACTACACCAATACTTCAATCTGCAACAATCTCTTCAAATGCAACTTCGGTTTGTGCCGGAACAGATGTTATTTTTACATCAACATCTACTAATACATGGTCTTCTGCAACTTATCAATGGCAATTAAACAATGCAGATATATCAGGTGCAACAAGTAGTTCTTATACTTCTGCAAATTTGGCAAATCTTGATGTTGTAAGACTTCTAGTTTCTACATCTCTTGGTTGTATTGCAAATCCAATTTTTACAAGCAGTGGTATTGAAATAAGTGTGAACAGTAGTTCAACAAATTCAACTTCACAAACTGCTTGTGGCTCTTATCTTTGGAATGGAACAACGTATAACACATCTGGAGTTTACACTGGTGCAACTACAAATTGCTTAACAGAAACACTGAATCTTACAATAAATCCAAGTTCTACAAACTCGACATCACAATCCGCTTGTGGAAGTTATACATGGAATGGAACTACGTATAACTCATCTGGAGTTTATACTGGCGAAACTGTAAATTGCGTAACAGAATCATTGAATTTAACCATTACACCAAGTTCTACAAACTCAACATCACAATCCGCTTGTGGAAGTTATTCATGGAATGGAACGACATATTCTGAATCTGGAGTTTACGCTGGAACAACTGTAAACTGTGTTACTGAGACTTTGAACTTAACAATCACACCTAGTTCTACAAATTCAACATCACAATCAGCTTGTGGAAGTTATACATGGAATGGAACGACATATTCTGCATCTGGAGTTTATACTGGTGCAACTACAAACTGTGTAACTGAATCTTTGGATTTAATCATAACACCAAGCTCTACAAATTCAACTTCAGCTTCGGCTTGTAACTCTTATTCTTGGAATGGAACAACGTATAATACATCTGGAGTTTATACTGGTGCAACTGCAAACTGTGTAACTGAAACCTTAGATTTAACCATAACGCCAAGTTCTATAAATACTACAAATACATCATCTTCAGGATCGTATACATGGAATGGTCAAACATATACATCTTCAGGAGTCTATACTGGTACTACAGAAAATTGCGTAACGCAAGAATTGAATCTTACAATTACACCATTATCTGCTACTCTTTCACTTCAAATGTTCTTGGATGGATATTACATTTATGGTTCAAATCCAGCAAGCATGAGAGCGGCTAGGTATATTAATCTCATAGAATCTGGATCAGCAAATCCTGGAGCTATTACAGATGTTGACGTAATCACTGTTGAATTACGAAGTGCAGCTAGTCTTAATGTTGTCGCTTATAGTGTTTCTCCTATTTTACAAAAAAATGGTAGCGTTCAGTGTACGTTTCCTTTAGGTGCATTAGGTAATTCATATTACGTTGTAGTTAAACATAAATCTTCATTGCCATTATGGTGTGCAAATCCTGTAACTATATCAGGTACAACAGCTCTTAGTTTTGCCAATAATATCGCAACAGCTTATACTGACGGTTCTATAGCCCCAATGACAACATTAGTTTCAGGTTTGTATGCATCAAGATTGGGAGAGTTGAATGGAGATGGGTATTTAGATGGCGTGGATTATACAGTTTTTGAAACCGATATTTATTTATCGCAATATGGTGGTTTATACTTGCTAAATGGAGACTTAAATGGTGATGCGTACGTTGACGCCAGCGACTTCTCAGTTTTTGATTTTAACGCAAGTTTAGGTTCTTATGAACAAAGACCTTAGAAGGTTTAAATTTATTTAGAAACTTTTTTTGTTGTTTAAGAATTCGGTGTTAATTCTCTAAAATAGATAACAAATAGTTTTTATAATTTTAATGACTTTGAAATCCCTAAAAATTTGAATTTATACTATTTTAACAAGGATATACTACCAACTACAGTTTTTACCTCTTTACTTGAACTTTCACTGTAGCTCAAAAAATAAGAATATAGTCCATCTAATGCTCTGCTCTGACCATAATTACCGTCCCAATATGCAGAAACATCATGACTCTCAAAAACTAACTCTCCCCATCGATTGTAAATCCAAAATCCAAAATTTGATGGATCTACAAGTCCAGAAAATATAGGCTGAAAGACATTATTGCACTCGTCTCCATCGGGCGTGAAAGTGTTCGGAATATACACCGAAAAATCATTCATTATTTGAATACTATTTGATGTAGAAGTTATACACCCAAATGAAGATTCTACTACTAGAGTGACCAATTGAAATCCTTCAGAAAATGGAAATGTATAATCAAATTCAGTTTGATTTTGAATAAAACTAATCCCTTCTATTGTCCAAGTATTAGAAATTCCACCAGTAGAAGTATTCACTATATGTCCTATGGGATCTCCTATTGAAATAGTGGAAGGACTAAAATAAAAATTTGCCGTGGGATTAGGATAAACTGTTACTATTACATTTTCGGGTTGTGAAGCACATCCGTTTTGATTTGTCCCAATAACCTGGTAAGTGGAGGAAGTAGTTGGGAATACTATTAAACTTCCATTTATTTCTTGAGGAAGAGTAGGTGACCATTGGTAGCTAAGAGCTCCTGATGGAGTTAAAGTAGCTGATTCACCCTCACAAATTGATTCATCATTTATACTAATGACAGGCAGGGCCATGGAAGAAAGGCTCAAGTAAATAATAGAATCGCAGCCATTACTATTTTGTAAGGTAACTGTATAATTTCCTGCAGCAGAAAGAATAAGACCGTTAAAATTATAACTTGAATTGATACAAAAAGAGTCACTGATATTACTATTTGTTATTGGTAGTTCAGATATAATAATGGTATCACTATCCGAACAGCCGTTAATATCATAAACATCAACATTAAATATACCAGCTACATAAGTTGTAATAGCTGAAGAAACAGCACCATTTGACCAAACTTGGCTACTAAAATTTCCATTTACTTGAATAACTAAAGAATCTCCTTGACAAAAGGATAAATCAGGACCTAGATTAACTGAAATTGAATTTAATGCCACTACGATAGAATCCCTAGCAAATCCACATACACTGGGAACCTCAACCCAATAAACGCCTGGGGCACTCACTTGAATATTGGAGGTATTAGCTCCGTTACTCCATAAATAACTTGGGAAAATTGTGTCTAATGTCAATGCGATACTTTGTCCGGGACAAATAGCTGTATCTACTCCAAGATTAGGGCTGGGGCCAGAAATAGGAAGTTGATAATTGTATAGTAGTTGTCCATTTGTCCCTGGAGTTGCTCCATGACTAGTTCCCGCACAAGCCGGGCCGGTATGAAGTACCATTCCAGAATTACCACCTGCAATTTGCGTTAGTACATTTGCTGGAGCACTTGGAGAAGAAAAAGCAATAGTTCCACCACCACCACCACCACCAGGTCCATGGCAGGCAGCAACCCATAAAGTACTAAAAATATCACCGCCATTTCCACCTTTTACGTCAATATTTAGCGGTGAAGAAACTGTATTGGAGATAAGATAAACACAACCACCTGCACCTGCACCACCTGCACCTTCTGAATCTGAATTGCCTATTACATTTGCCCCACTTGCATTGATACTATTATTATTTCCATTGATGAGTGGAGAAGTCAAAAACACCATGCCTCCACCATTGCTACCCTCTGTTGCAGTCAAGCCATTATCGCGATATCCGCCGCCGCCGCCGCCACCTAAAAATGCTTTATAATTCGAGTAATTCAATCCAAAGCCACCTACACCAAAAGAAGCATCTAATTGGCAGCTACCATACCATTCATTTCCACCCCTTCCACCTGAACCACCATTTCCACCTCCGCCTGCTCCAGGATTTCCAGTATTTGAACCACCTCCACCATTTGCTAAAGGTGCTCGATTTCCATCTTGCCCTAATGGAGCAGTAGCTATTCCTTCCCCTTTTTTTCCGGCATTATTTGATGAATTGGCCCAATTCATATCACCACAATTAAAAAAACCTGTTGTGAAAGTACCCCCAACAAAACCAGCACCAGAAACATTTATGTCGGAGTTAAACGATATACTTCCAGTCGCTTTTATGGCTACAATTCCACCAGTTGTGCCATTCCAGGTTTGACTAGTCACTGTTCCTGAAATAGTAACATCGTTATACACCGCTACTTTTACCAATTGAACAAAACCACTTACTGTATATGATTTACATAGATTAGACTCAAATGTCAAGGTATTTCCAACTTTTGAAAGAATCGTTGCAAATTCAAAATTTCCAGCGTTATTTAGGTTGGTAATGGTCCCGAAAGCTTGAACATTACCCGTAGTGATTGTGGCGCCTTTCATCTGAATTAAAAGAGCATAATCGCCAACATTAAAAGAAGATGCGTTAGAGACAGTTACTGAATTAATGGAGACATTAGTAACGCTGGTATAAGAATTGACAGTACCAGAAATGGTTTGTGCATTAGTTTGTTGAGCAAAAAAGTAAGAGAATAAATAAAAAAAAATAATTACGATAAAACGAGAGTTCGTTAACATAAAATATTGAAATTAAAACATTCTTAAAGTCGTGTTTTTTTATTTGTCATTTTTCATTGAAAACTTCAATAGAAAACGAATAGCTTTCCATAATTTGATTTACGAGCATTTTTTTACAGGCATCATCGACTTTTTTTGTTGCTTCAGATTTAGATTTAGCATCAACAAATAGACGAATATGTTTACCAATACGAACGCCATCAATTTCTGGTAAACCTATATTTTTCATCGTATTGGATACAGCTTTTCCTTGAGGGTCTAATAATGCGTCGTGCGGCATTACATCTATTTCAGCTTTAAACTTCATGTTTCTTTAATTGATAATTTTCGATAAGTGATAAAAGTAAATACAAAAATACAATAATGAGAATTGCCCAAATCCAAAAAAGAGGAATAATTATCAACGAACTTCCAACAAGAATATAGCGGAATTTATTTTCATTCCAAGTCCATGTATTAAATTTTAGAGAAATTAAAGGGATGTCTGTAACCATTAAAACTGAAAACAATACTGTAATTGCTGACAAAGTATAACAATCAAAAAGTAGTAAAATCCACTTTTCTTGGTGTTCCCATTGATTTAAATTGACGGAAAAATACAGCGGAAAAAAAAGAAAAAATATCGTGTTTAAAGGAGTTGGAACTCCACGAAAACGATCACTTTGTCGCTTGTCTAAGTTAAATTTTGCCAAACGAAACATTGCAAAGAAAGGAATTATTAATGCAATAAATGGTAAGTACTTTATGGAAGCATCAAAATCATTTGGCACACCATAAATTAATGCTTGAATCCAATCCCATATTTGAATGAAAGTAAAATAACTTAATTCTGTATTTTGAAAATTTGTTCCAAATTCTTTAGACAGCAAAGTACTGAAATCGATTCCGATAACGATCATTACTAACATGATGATTCCTGGAGCAATTCCAAAAGTCACCATATCAGCAAGCGAATCTAATTGTTTTCCAAGTTCTCCTTGAAGGTTCATTTTTCGAGCAATGAAGCCATCAAGAAAATCAAAAACCATAGCCGCTAATATAAATAACGGAGCAAGATCTATTCTTCCGAATAAGGCCAAAATAATTGAGACAAAACCACAAAGCATATTTGCAGCAGTGAATAAATTTGGAATATTGAACATCCTGAACATCCTCTTGTATTAATTTAGTTAAAGATCATGTAAATATTCTTTGACTATTTTTATCCTACTATTCTGCAAAGAACACAATTTTTTAGCAAAGAAGTTGTTATTGAATATAAAAAATCTTTTTATGCGTATTTTTTTAGGTTTTCTTTTTTCTTTAATAACTATTTCCAACAGTTTTTCTCAAACTTCGGCTCCTAAATATTCGAATGAATTTATGTCTCTAGGAGTTGGGGCAGCTTCTTTAGGTTTGGGTTCTGCAGTTGTTGCTTCTTCAAATGATGTAAATTCAATTTACTGGAATCCAGCGGGCTTAACAAATGTGGATAAATTTTTGGAGGTTTCTTTCATGCATTCTGAGTACTTTGCAGGAATTGCAAAATACGACTATTTGGGTTTTGCCCATTCAATTAACGCAAAAAGTACAATTGGTTTTGCAGCGCTCCGCTTTGGTGTAGATGATATTCCAAATACTACTCAGCTTATAGATAACAATGGTGTAATTAACTATAATAACATTACAAAATTCTCAGCAGGTGATTATGCTTTTCTGTTTTCTTATGCTCGAAAGTTAAAAACTCCAGGATTAAGCATTGGAGGTACTGCAAAAGTTATCTACCGTAAAATTGGCGACTTTGCAAAAAGTTGGGGTTTTGGTTTGGATGCAGGCTTACAATATCAGCTACCAAAAAATTGGCGTTTTGGACTTATGGCAAGAGATGTTTCTACAACATTTAATGCATGGGTGTTTGACATAAATCAGCAAACAACAGCTGTTTTTTTAAGTACGGGAAATGCTTTACCGAAAGATGGTATTGAATTAACACTTCCGCGTTTCATTCTTGCAAGTGCTTGTAAATTTGATATTGGTAAAAAAGGAATTAATATCGGCGGGGAAATGGATGTTGATTTAACAACTGATGGACAAAGAAATACTTTGATTCAATCAAATTCTATTTCTATCGACCCACATTTTGGAATTGCTGTCGGCTATAAATCACTTTTTTCTGTTCGTGGAGGCGTTTCAAATATTCAAAAATTTAGCAATATTGATGAAACTTCTTATTGGGGTTTTCAACCAAATATAGGGCTCGGAATTGGTATTAAGGGTTTTAATTTAGATTATGCTTTTACGCGAATGGGAGCAGCAGATGCAGGATACTATACGCACGTTTTTTCTATAAATATGAAGCTGGAAAAACCTGTTAAATAGTTTTAGAAAAACTTACAGCTGAAAACGGCGGTATCATCTACAAAATTCAATTCGCCTCTCCAATCGTCTAATTTTGAAAAGAGAATGTTATTCATGTCTTCCATTTTTAAAGTAGAATATGCCTTTACGTTGTCAATTAATCGATTAACTCCAAAGTGTTCCCCATCTTTATTTTCTAATTCTACAACTCCGTCTGTATAGAGAACAAATGTAGTATTTGGACTTAAGGTTAATTTCCCAACATTAACGTAAGGTAATTCATCAAGCATTCCAAGTCCGATGCATCCTTCATTTAAAGCTGTGATTTTTCTTCCATGAAGTAAGAATGGTTGATTATGACCGGCATTTACGTATTTCATTTTTCTAGTATGCGCATTGTAGTGTGCGATGAAAAAAGTTATGAATTTTTCTCCTTTTGTACTTTTCATTACTTTTTTATTGAGTTCCTCCATCAAAAAAGTCATTTCGAAGCGTTGGTATTTAAAAAGTGTTCTTATCGTTGCTTGAAAGTTTGCCATTAGCAAAGCTGCACTAATTCCTTTACCTGAAACATCCGCAATGCAAATAATATATTCTTCATCTCCTAAAGGAATAAAATCATAATAATCGCCACCAATTGCGTGACGAGGAATATAACGTGCAGACAAATCCATTTTCCGATTAGATGGTAATTCTGATGGAAATAGTAGTTTCTGCATTTCAGAAGCAACTTCCAAATCTTTTGAAATTCGTTCTTTAATAATATTTTGCTTTACTAATCTTTGATTTTCAATTGCTACTGCTATTATATTGGCGAGTGTTTGGGTAAAAGAAAAATGACTTGGTTCCAATTCATGCGATACCGAACTACTTGAGATCAATAAATAAGCAAGGGCTTTGTTTATGTGAAATACCGGGACAATTGCTTGAAACTCTTTTATAATTGAATTTGTTGATGATTCTACAAGTGTGATTTCCTTAAATCGTTCAAAGTCTTTTTCTACTTCTTTTAGCTCTATTTTCCCTTTGTATCCAGTTTTTACTAAGCAATTCCATTCTTCTTGGTGATGTAGTAATATAAATTTCTTAAATCCTAATTGTTCTTTTAAAATAAATGAAAAAAGATTCAATAATTGCTCGATTGGTAAATTTGAATTGATTGCATTTGTAATTTCAAGTAATGCTTGAAGTTTTACATCCTTCAATTCTATTTGATATTGAATATCTGAGCTTTTAATAAATGACATACTAAAGATCATTCATGAATTTCGGTAATTGCCGAAGTGCTACCATTTCTCTAAATTTTTCTTTTGCTTCCGCGCATGGTGAACCAAAATATGTTTTCCCACCTTCCAAACTTTTAGCAATTCCAGATTGCGCTAAAACAACTGCAGCTTCACCAACAACAATATTACTGGCACATCCAACTTGTCCCCATAAGATTACATTGTTCATAATTGTTGCACAACCAGCTATTCCAACTCCAGCGGCAAAGAGGCAATTTTCACCGACTTTTGTATCGTGACCAATATGAACTTGGTTATCAATTTTAGTTCCTTTTCCAATAGTTGTAACTCCAGTTACACCCGCATCGATTGTACAAAGAGCGCCTATTTCTACATCTGAGGCAATTTTGACAAATCCACAGGTATGCATTCGTTCATACGAAGCAGCTTTTTTCTTATAATAGAAAGCATTGTGTCCAATGACAGTATTTGCACCAATGATTACATTCTCTCCAATTTCTGTTTTATCCATTAGGCTTACACCAGAATAAATCCGGCAATTTTTTCCAATTTTTACTTTATTACCAATATATACATTGGGGTAAATAATGGCACTTGGATGAATAAAAGCTTGGTTATCTTCTTTTGGTTCTTCGATTGGACTAAAGTAATTCGTTAGAAAATTAAATCCATCGAAAGGTTGATCCATTATCAATAGCGCTTTTCCCGTAGGACAAGCAACAATTTTATCAATAATTATTGTAGTTGCTGCAGATTGCAATGCTTTCTCATAATATTTTGGGTGGTCAACGAAAACAATGTCCCCAATTTCAACCATGTGAATTTCATTTATTCCTGCTACGATATGATTTTCTTCCCCAATAAATTTACAAGAAAGCAAGGTGCTAATTTCAAGCAGTGAATATGGCCTGGTTAATTTCATAGGTAGATTATCATTCAAAAATAGGACTTTCTTTTTGTGTTTTTCAAGCGATTTATTCTATTTATCACCCAGCAAATGTTAAAATGATTTAAGGAAATAGATTTAATTAGAGATTATTATTGCATTTCAAAAACTTTTAAGTAAATTTGCAATCCATTTTTGAACAGTAATTACATTAAAATGAAAAAAGAAACACATCCAGATGACTATAGATTAGTTGTATTCAAAGACATGTCAAACGACTATTCTTTTGTTTGCCCTTCTTGTTCAATTACGAAAGAAACGATTACTTGGGAAGATGGAAAAGAATATCCTTTAGTGAAATTAGATATTTCGCATAAGTCACATCCATTCTTTACTGGAATTGCTCAATTTGTGGATACAGCCGGTAGAATTGATAAGTTCAAAACCCGTTACGGTCGTCATTTGAAATAAAAAAAGCTAGTAATTCCTTGTTGATTTTAGTTTTAAACTTAGATTTTATAGAAATTATTTATTCAATAAAAAGTTTTTTATTCCATCAAAATTATAGATTCTTGTAATTGCAATAAGGCCAAAGGTTATTGAAATCCCTAGTTCTATTATCGAGAAACGATATGTTTGTTGTAGATCATTTGACAAACCTTATCCATTGCTTTAAAAATTGAAATGTCTAAATCTGAAGCTTTAGAAATACTAGTTAAAGTAGAAACAGCTTTGAATAGCATGTCATTTTCTTGTAGCCGAATACGCTCAATAAAGTTTATTTTATTACTTCCTTTTGGGGATTCTGAAACAATTATTTCTTGTGTATTTTGATCGATTGCAAACAGTAAATTCATTTTTTTTTCTTAAATTGATTTGTAGTTAGTGTAAATGACAGCGACCACTCGAATCTTTTGTTCGATTTTTACATCTAGCGCCCTTCTGTGTTGTCCCAGTGCATTGACTCGAAGTAATTGAAGATTTGTTGGTTGGATTACCATCACAACAATTTACTCCTACTCTTCTATTGTGTAATTTACAATAACAACTGTTTGATTTACTACGATTGCATTGTAAACAAAGAAGCTGAATATTAGAGACTGAACTAGTGCCTCCGCATGAAAACGGCATGATATGATCATATTCTAAGCTTTGAGAACTACCACAGCATTGACATATGCCGCCATCTCTTGAGTAAACCACTTGTTTTGTTCCTACAGGAATATATCTACTTTGAGAAAAACAACAAAGATTGATTAAAAGAAATAATAAGATAAAAAATAATTTTTTCATTGCATTACTTTATTTTAAAAACTAGGTTTAATGAAAAAGTTGTCTTTACCACAATTTTTTAACTAATAACTTAACTCAAATATAAGATAAAGGTTTTATTAAAAGTATTATTTCGGCACTTTCTTAGATTTAAGATTATTTGGTCTTGTAATAGCTAGCGTGTCTATTTCTGCTTATTTTAAATTTCCTTAACTTTGTCGATGTCTTTATTAAATAAATCAATGATTCGTTATAAAACTGCTGCCGAAATTGAAATTATGCGGGAGGCTGCACAAATTGTAAGCCGTACGCTAGGTTTAGTTGCTAAGTTTATGAAGCCTGGCACAACGCCTCGTGAATTGGATAAAATGGCTGAAGCATACATTCGTTCTCAAGATGCAATTCCAGGATTTCTAGGCTTGTATGGTTGTCCGAGTACTCTGCTTATTTCTATAAATGAACAAGTTGTTCATGGATTGCCTACCGATATTCCCTTTAAAGATGGCGATATCGTTTCTGTTGATTGCGGATCACTTTATAAAGGTTATTACGGTGATCATGCTTATACTTTTGAAATTGGCGAGGTTTCAGAAGATGTAAAGAAATTATTGCAGGTTACAAAAGAATGCTTGTATTTGGGAATAGAACAATGCACCACTTCCAATCGAATTGAAGATATTGGTTGGGCAATTCAAACTCATGCAGAGAAACATTCTTATGGTGTTGTGCGCGATTTAGTGGGACATGGATTAGGAAAACAACTTCACGAGGAGCCTCAAGTTCCAAACTATGGTAGAAGAGGTCGCGGAAAGCAAATTCAGAATGGTTTAACTCTTGCAATTGAGCCAATGATAAACATGGGGACAGAAAAAGTTAAAACCTTAGATGACAAGTGGACTATCGTAACGGCAGACGGACAGCCAAGTGCTCATTTTGAACACAATATCGCGGTTGTAGATGGAGAACCTGTTATTCTCTCTACTTTTGATTATATCTATGAAGTTTTAGGAAAGTAGATGTCACGGGAAAAAAGAACGGTTTTCATTGTAATCTTAACCTTTTTAGTTTATGCACTAACTCAGTTTTTAGAGACTGGAGTATTTCTTTTTCCCTTTCCTCTTTTTGATGCCATTCTTCTTCTTATTTCTTTTCAATTTATATACTGGAATAGAAAAATCATATTTGAAAAAAAGAATCTGTATTTCCATTTCTATTTATTAGCATTGATTTTTAAAGTTATTTCTAGTCATTTCTTCTTGGCATTGATCTATAAGGACCAAGATTTAGAGCAGCTTAATTCAGGAATTTTCCTAGATGTTATATTGATATTTAGTACTTTTTTCTTGGCTTTATTTTTTATTCTATGGAAATTAAAACAAGATAAAACAGTGAGTTGGTTACTTACACTACTTTTTATTGCACTAAGTTTTTCTGTTTTCTTTGAAAGCACAAGTCTTTTATCATTTTTTACAATGCCTGTGTTCGCTTGTTATTTATTTTTTAAGAAAGTGCAAACTGAGTTTACATATTTATTCTTTCTTCATGCTTTTCTCAGCATTATGACTTTTTTAATGGTTTTACAGTTAAACTAGCGGCTAATTACGCGAATCAACCCTTTGATTTTATCTCTTTTAGCTTTCAATTCATCTATGTTCTTTCCGGTGATTGTAATATGTCCCATTTTTCGAAAAGGCTTGCTGATTTCTTTTCCGTAGAGATGCGGAAAAACACCGGGAATCGACAAAAGATTTTCTAAGCCATCGTAAATAACAGGTCCATTGAATTCTTTTTCACCTACAAGATTTATCATTGCTCCAGCTTGAATCAAGGAAGTATCGCCAAGTGGAAGATTTAAAATAGCTCGTAAGTGTTGAGAGAATTGTGAAGTTGTACAACATTCAATTGTGTGATGACCGCTGTTGTGAGGTCTTGGTGCAATTTCATTTACAAGTAACTCATTTGATTTTGTTAGGAAAAGTTCAACTGCTAACAAGCCAACCATGTTGAGTTTTTCTATAAGTTGGCTAGCAATTTCTTTCGCTTTTAGCGCAATTTCAGGACTTACATCTGCTGGTGAAAACAAGAATTCAACAAGATTTGCTTCTGGATTAAATTCACATTCAACTAGTGGAAAAGTCTTAATTTCTCCCTTTTCATTCCTTGCAACCAAAACAGATAATTCTTTTTGGAAGTCGATTTTTTCTTCAATTACAGAAGGTGCGTCAAATGATTGTTCTGCTTCAGATAAATTGGAGATAATTTTCACTCCTTTCCCGTCATAACCACCTGTTCGAAGTTTATGAACGAAGGGAAAATCGGTTTTTAAAAGTAATTCAGCTTTGGATGAAATTAATTCAAAGGCTGCAGTTGGAATATTGTTTTTTAGGTAAAATACTTTTTGTAAACCCTTGTCTTGTATTATTTTAAGTACATTTGGTTGAGGAAATACTTTAACTTCTTTTTTTTCTAATTCTATAAGTGCTTCAATGTTTACATTTTCAATTTCAACAGTAATTAGATGTTTATCACTTCCGAAATTAAGAACTGTATTAAAATCTGTTAGACTTCCACACGAAAAAGAATGTGCGATTTCTGAACAGGGTGCATTTGGATCTGGATCAAGGCAATGAATATGAATATTCAAATCGTTTGCTGCTTGTATGAGCATTCTTCCGAGTTGTCCTCCTCCAAGAACTCCTAAGCGCAAATCTTTACCATACCATTTTGAAATCATGCAACAAAGATAAGGGAAGTGAACTTCTTACAAAGGAAACTACTA
>CAMDDR010000012.1:0-37519 GCA_945892995.1 Chitinophaga pinensis
AGTAGGGGTGCGGTAGGGCAAAATAAAATGTGCTGCAAAAGCGGGTCGGCTTGTGGGTGGCTTTGCAGCTCTTTTTATTTTGCGAAGGGATAGCCAAACGGCTTTGCCGAAAATTGCATTGTCGGTCGGTTTATGTCTGTCGGTTAATGGTCGCACTGTCGGGTTTTAGGGTTGCTGATAACTAGTTTATACACGCTATAAACCTTCCTCAAGCACTCCAATTTGGGTGTATTGGCGCAAGTTTATTGCGTATGTACGAATATACATTTTATTTTTATAAATCATCGAAAGGAGAACGAATTTGTTGTAAATTTCTTGTGCTAACGTGTGTGTATATTTCAGTAGTTTTGGAGCTGGAATGCCCTAATAATTCTTGAATATAACGTAAATCTGTTCCTGATTCTAATAAATGTGTAGCATAACTATGCCTCAACCAATGTAAACTTACTTGTTTATTTATTTTTGCTTTTGATACGGATTGATTCAAAACAAGCTGTATACTTCTTTCACTGTATTTTTCTCCTGCTAGTTGCCCTTCAAATAACCACGTTTTAGGTTTAAAAGCTTTGTAATAGTCTCTCAACATTGCAATGAGTTTCATACTAATCGGAACTACCCGATCTTTTTTTCCTTTAGATTGCCTTATGAACAATAAATTTCGATCCGAATGAATGTCTTTTAATGTTAGGTTTAGTAATTCGCTTCTCCGCAAACCACAAGCGTAAATTAAACTGATCATGGCGCGGTGTTTTAGGTTTGTTGGAGCTTCCAAAATCGCTTTTATTTCCTTTTTACTTAAAACGTTGGGTAGGCGTTTCTCTCTTCGAGGGCGTTGAATGAAATCTACTTCCATTGCTCGGTTAAAGCGATTTCTGTAAAATAATTTAATAGCATTAATCACTTGATTTTGATAACTTGCCGATAAGTTTTTTTTTAGAATATAATCGTTATTGAAATCTATAATATCCTCAATTGTTAAACTTTCCAATGCTCTGTTTTGGAAAAACCTAAAAAAGATTTCAAGTGCCTCTGTATACGTTTTAATTGTATTCGGGCTATACCGTCGATAATGCATGTAACTTTTGAAAGCTAGTAAATGTTGTTCAGTTTTCATATTTTTATTTTTTACATTCGACTATTTTGCAAGATGCTTGCTACTTTTTTTATTGATTTTGTTGGCTAAGGTAAGTGAGTGCCGATATCACTTTCTTTCCTATAAATTCCAGGTTACTTTTTCTGACTTAAGGCTAGTTTCATGATTAATAGTTCAATATTTTCCGTTATTAGTACATATCAACCAGGAGTTTTATAATCTTTTGTTTGAACAAATCAACATTGGTTTCTTTATTAAGTTAATCAAAAATGTGATTTATCGCATTATGAAAAATAAAAAAAGTGATTCAATTGTTTTTTTTTAAAAAAGAGAACCAATGAAAATAATTGTCTAGCACGAAACACTTTCCAAAATCATCTGTTTTAATTGATATTCATATTTTGAATGGTATATTTGTAACATATTTTTTATTCTATTTTAATGAATCTTTTTTCTAAACGTCATATCGGTCCAAATGCTTTAGAGCAAAAGGAAATGCTTACAAAAATTGGAGTTAATTCTCTAGCAGAACTAATTGATAAAACTATTCCTGCTCCTATTCGTCTAACAAGCGAATTAAATGTTGAAGATGCGCTTACTGAGCAAGAATATTTACAACATGTAGCAGAGCTAGGCAAGAAAAATGTTGTAATGAAATCATTCATTGGAATGGGATACAACGAAACAATTGTCCCTTCAGTTATTCTGAGAAATGTTTTAGAAAACCCTGGATGGTACACCGCTTATACGCCTTATCAAGCTGAAATTTCGCAAGGAAGATTGGAAGCTTTATTGAATTTTCAGACAATGGTTATTGAGTTAACGGGAATGGAAATCGCTAACGCTTCTCTTCTAGACGAGGGAACTGCTGCAGCTGAAGCTATGCTGATGTTTTTTAATTCCCGAAGTCGAAACGACGTTAAAGAAGGAAAAAATAAATTCTTTATTGATGAAACTGCTTTCCCACAAACAATAGATGTTGTTGTTGGTAGAGCAAAAAATTTAGGGATTGAATTACATATTGGCGCTGCAAATACATTTTCTCCTGATCAGTTGTTTTTTGGTGCCTTGCTTCAATATCCAAATAAATTTGGAGTGATTTCAAATCTTGAGGGGATTATTCAAAAAATGAAAGAGTGCGAAATCCAAGTTGCTGTCGCTACAGATATTCTTTCTTTAGTTGTATTAAAATCTCCCGGAACAATGGGGGCAGATGTTGTTTTAGGTTCTTCACAGCGTTTCGGAGTTCCGATGGGTTATGGTGGACCTCACGCTGCATTTTTTGCTGCAAAAGATGATTACAAAAGAAATATGCCTGGACGAATAATTGGCGTTTCAAAAGACATAGACGATAATTTAGCTTTGAGAATGGCGCTACAAACGCGTGAGCAACATATAAAACGCGATAAAGCAACCTCCAATATTTGCACTGCCCAAGCATTATTATCCGTAATGGCGAGTATGTATGCCATCTATCACGGTCCAGAAGGAATGAAAGAAATTGCGAAATATGTTCATTCTTTAGCAACAACAACTGCCGATGGTTTAAAGAAAGGAGGACTTACTATTGCCTCTGATAATTTCTTTGACACAATATGGATTAAAGGTATTGAATCTAAAACAATTCGAGCAAAAGCAGAGTCAGCAGGACTAAATTTTAATTATTTAAATGACACTGAATTGACAATTAGTTTTGGTGAACCGCACACATTAAATGATGTCAATACTATTCTATCTATTTTTAATGCTCCAAATTGCCCTGCACTTTCTACTTCAAGTTTAGCCTCAGAATTCTTGCGTTCAGATGCTGTTTTTTCGCATCCTGTTTTTAACAGTTATCATTCAGAATCTCGGATGATGCGTTATTTAAAAAGACTAGAAAATAAAGATTTATCTTTAGTTCATAGCATGATTCCACTTGGGTCTTGTACTATGAAATTAAATGCTGCGAGTGAATTAATACCAATTTCAAATCCTCAGTTTGCAAATATGCATCCATTTGCACCAATTAATCAAGCTGCCGGATACCATGAAATGTTTCGGCTCTTGGAAAAAGATCTATGCGCTTGCACTGGCTTTGCTGCAATGTCTCTTCAACCAAATTCTGGAGCTCAAGGTGAATACGCAGGATTAATGGTTATCAAAGCTTTCCATGAAGCAAATAGTGATTTTCAACGAAAAAAAATAATTATACCATCTTCTGCCCATGGAACAAATCCGGCTTCAGCAGTTATGGCAGGTTTTGAAGTAATCGTAACAAGCTGCGATGAAAATGGAAATATTGATATCGAAGAGTTGCGAACGGTTGCTCTTGAAAACACAGATATTCTAGCTGGATTAATGGTTACTTATCCTTCAACTCATGGGGTTTTTGAAGAAGGAATTAGAGAAATAACTGCAATAATTCACGAAAACGGAGGTCAAGTTTACATGGATGGAGCAAATATGAATGCACAAGTTGGCCTAACAAATCCTGGAAATATTGGAGCAGATGTTTGTCATTTAAATCTTCATAAAACCTTTGCTATTCCCCATGGTGGTGGTGGACCTGGAATGGGACCAATTGGTGTAGCTGCACATTTAGCGCCTTTCTTACCAAGTAATCCACTAATTAAAGCTGGCGGAGAGAAAGCAATTCATGCGATTTCTGCAGCACCCTATGGCAGCGCTTCCATCTTATTGATTTCTTATGGCTATATAAAAATGCTTGGAGCTATTGGTTTACGAGAAGCAACAGAAAATGCGATCCTAAATGCAAATTACATCGCCGCTGGATTAAAAGGACATTATGATATTCTCTACACCGGAAAAAATGGAACTGTAGCCCACGAAATGATTTTGGATTGCCGGGATTTTAAGCGAACTGCTGAGGTTGAAGTAGCAGACATTGCCAAGCGCTTAATTGATTTTAATTTCCATGCGCCAACTGTTTCTTTTCCTGTAGCTGGAACGCTGATGATTGAACCAACAGAATCAGAGGACAAAGAAGAATTGGATCGTTTTATTATCGCAATGATTAAAATTCGGGAGGAAATTCGTGAAATTGAAAATGGACACGCTGATAAAGAAAATAATCTTCTAAAAAATGCACCGCATACAGCAGATTGCATTATTAATAAAAATTGGTCTTATCCCTATTCTCCACAGGAAGCTGTTTATCCCGTTCCGTATTTAAAAGAAAATAAATATTGGGTTCCTGTTCGTAGAGTGGACAATGCTTTTGGCGATAGAAATCTGATTTGCTCCTGCCCGAGTATTGAAAGTTACGCAACCCTAAAAGAATGAAATTAGATATTCTTGCTTTTGGTGCTCACCCAGATGATGTTGAAATTTCAGCTGGTGGAACGCTTTTGAAATATATTTCTGAAGGCAAGAAGATAGGAATCATAGATTTAACAAAAGGAGAACTTGGAACAAGAGGTTCAGCAGAATTACGAACGGAAGAAGCTAAAAAAGCAAGTGAATTATTGTCCCTTTCGATTCGTGATAACCTGAATATGAAAGATGGTTTCTTTGAAATCAATGAAGAGAATAAACTTAAAATTATTCGTGAAATCCGAAAATATCAACCGGAAATCGTCCTCGCAAATAGTAGTATAGATAGACATCCAGATCATGGAAATGCGGGAAAACTAGTTGCTGATGCGTGTTTTTTGGCAGGACTTCAAAAAATTGAAACGCAATTTGATGGAAAAACACAAGAGGCTTATCGTCCAAGATTGGTCTTGCATTATATTCAGGATTACTATATTCAACCAGATATTGCAGTAGATGTTAGTGCATTTACAGACGCAAAAATCAAAGTTATCCAAGCTTATAAATCTCAATTTTTTGATCCTCAATCATCAGAACCAAATACGCCAATTTCTGGGGAAGAATTCTTTGACTTCCTAAAAGGCAGAATGATGACGGTGGGAAGACCTTTTGGAGCAAAATATGCTGAAGGATTTACAATTTCTCGGGTTCTTGGAGTAAGCGATTTATTTCAACTACTTTAAGAACTTTGAATAACCAAAGAAAAGCTATAACTTTGTTTTAATGAAACAAGTACTGCTTATTTTCTTTTCGGTTTTACTTTTTTTTGGGAATGTTGGTATTTCTATATTTACCCATTCTTGTCGTGAAGAAGGTCTTTCAAAATCTATTTTTTTAGCATCGAACGATTGTAATTCCAATCTAAGTTCTGACGCTTGTTGCGAAGAAGAAGAAGAAGACGCTTGTTGTGAAGAAGATAAAAATACTTGTTGCAGTGATGAAACTCAAATTGTCAAGCTCGACGAGAAATACATCCAAAATCATGGGATTACCAAAATTTTAATTTCAGAATTTGATATTCCTACAATCTTTTACCATTCTAAAAATGTCTTACTAGCTGAAATCCATTTATCTATTAACAACTGGAAAGACCCTCCACCGAAATCTAGAAAAACAATTCTAATTCAAAACCAAGTTTTCCGTATTTAAAAATTAGGACAAGATTCTTTTTGTTCAATTTTTAAATACGAATTTATGAAAACTTATTATCTATTTATTTTATCCTTTTGTTGTATTACAAATATAGTCAATGCACAAATTAAGGGCCTCATTCAGGGAGCTGATGGAAGTCAAAAAAAACCAATTTACGGCGCGAAAATCAAGCTTTTACAAGCTAAAACAGGCACTGTAAGTCGCGAAGACGGAACCTTTGAGCTTGTTTTACCAAAAGAATTACCAGACACCTTGGTTATTTCTGCCTTTGGGTACAACCCAGACACACTCATTGTAAGCAAAAAAGATCGTTTCACGGCACTAAATATTCTCCTTTATTCAGACAAATTATTACCTGAAATACTTATAGAATACCGCAAAAATGGGCATTCTATCTCACGTCTAAAAACTTTGCACGTTGAAGAATTAACAGCCATAGAATTGCGAAAAGCAGCGTGTTGTAATTTATCGGAATCCTTTGAGACAAATGCAAGTGTAGATGTAAACATCACCGATGCTGTTTCTGGCGCAAAAAAAATTCAAATGATGGGTTTAGACGGGGTTTATACACAAATACAAATGGAAAACATTCCTTATTTAAGAGGCTTGGAAAGCGCATTTGGACTCTCGTCTTTGTCAGGAACATGGATAGAATCTATCCAAATCACAAAAGGGACTGGGAATGTTGTCAACGGTTATGAATCTATGGCCGGCCTTGTGAATTTAGAGTTAAAGAAACCCGATGAAATGGAAAAAATCTACTTCAATGTTTATCAAAATATTTTCGGTAGATCGGAATTTAATTTTAATAATGGAGTCATCTTAAATTCAAAATGGAGCACCGGTTTTTTAGGCCATTACTCGAATACTTATGGGAATATTGATAGAAATGCAGATAGCTTTCGGGATTTACCAATGGATAATCGTTTTGCTTTTATGAATCGTTGGGCCTATACTGGAAAAAGGATGGAAGCACAATTCGGAGTGAATTTATACCAAGACAAAAAAGTGGGAGGACAAACTTCGTTTTTTCAAGGAGACGAAGATAACCCAACTTTAGATCCAAAATATGGATTTTTAATTAATTCTAAGCACATCGATTTTTATGGCAAAACAGGATTTTTCGGAAAAAAACCACTGCAATCTCTTGGCATAGTTTATAACATAAAACACCAAGAAATTGATGGGTTATTTGGTAATAGAAATTTTGAGGGCGCAGAAAAAAGAGGGTATATCAACATGATTTATGATGATATTATTGGAACAAGCGATCATAAAATTAAGCTAGGAGCAAGTTTTGTAGCTTTGAACATTTCCCAAAATATTGATTCACTCAACCAACATTTGATTAATCAGCAAAGAACAGAGCTGGTGCCGGGGGTCTTTACAGAATATACTTATACTGGCTCGCGATTCACTGGAATATTTGGAGGTAGATTTGATTACCACAATCTTTTTGGAGAACAAATTTCCCCACGCATTCACTTAAAATATCTTTTATCAGAAATGACGGATCTACGTTTTACTGCAGGAAAAGGATGGCGAGTTCCAAACTTTATAATTGACAATATTTCACTACTTGCAAGTTCAAAGCAATGGATCGCCCCAACTGAGACAAAACCTGAAATTTCTTGGAATATTGGCGGCTCACTTGTCCACGAGATGAAAATTTTTAAGCGTAAAGCAACGATTTCTTTTGATTTTTACCACACACGCTTTGAAAATCAATTGATTGTAGACCGTGATGATGCAATAAATGCCATTGTTTTTTCAAATCTAAAAAACAGCTCTTTTTCTAATAGCTTTCAAACAGAATTTAGTTTTTCGCTGATTAAAAATCTTGATATTCGTTTGGCTTATAAATTTTTAGACGTACAGGCAAAATATGGAAATGAAATGCGGCAGCAAGTTATGATTCCTCGACAGAGAGGTTTTGTGAATATCGCCTATATTACAAGAAATAAACGCTGGGAGTATGATTTTACCTGTTCTGTATTTAGCTCCTCGCGATTGCCAATACAAAGAGATTTTTCCAATGACACACTTTTAATTTCAGATATGAAAAGCCCAATATACGCCATGATAAATGCACAAATAACCCACATTTATAAAAAATTTGACTTTTATCTTGGTGGAGAAAACCTCTCAAATTCTACTCAAAAAAATCCAATAATTGACGCAGCTAATCCATTTGGCAGTAAATTTGATGCAACAAATATATACATGCCTATAACTGGAATAAATATTTATGTCGGAATCCGATATGCCATTGCAAAAACTAAAAAGTAACATTTAAACATTTAAATCTTTAAACATGAAAAATATTCTGCTATCAACTCTATTCATCCTTTTAACTTTAAACGGATTCAGTCAAAAAACCCCAAAAATTCAAACTGTTCTAATTAGCACCTCATCTCAATGTGATGCCTGCAAAGAACGAATCGAAGCAAAATTAAACTATACGAAAGGAATTAAGTTTGCAGAATTGAACTTAGAAACAAATAAAGTAGAAGTTAAATTTTCCACTAAAAAAATTACCTTGCTTGAGATAAAACAAATATTAAATCAACTTGGTTATGATGCTGATGAAAGCAAAGCTAAAAAAGAAGATGTTGAAAAACTACCGAAATGCTGCCAGCCAAACGGTATGAAGGGCTAAAAAAGCATAAGGGTTTATACTGTAAAAGCCCCTTCTAGATGTTCAATATTTGTGCGGTAAGAATTATGAACAATGGAAACAACATCAAAGCGAACATCTTTGTCTATCTGGTTTGATTGAACATAATGATCTGCAACTTTAATGATTTGCCCTTGCTTTCCTCTAGTTACAGCCTGCCAAGGTTCACCAATTTCTGCAGTATTTCGTGTTTTAACTTCAACAATAACTAATAAATTATTTTTTTCCATTACAATATCTACTTCATATCTTTTGTATCGAATATTTCTATCCACGAGAACATATCCTTTTTTCAAAAGGTAATTTTTTGCTTTTTCTTCGCCCCAAGGACCTAACTCTTCTTTCTTCATCATTCAATTTACTTGAAGATACGAAAAAGAATTAAATTTTTCCACTAAAACTTTATGAATACTATCTTTACCAATAAATTTCTTGCATGCAGAAAATCCTCATCAAAAACATAAAAGGCTTAGTTCAAGCTGGCGAAGATATACCACTTATCCGCAAAGGAAAAGATATGCAAGAATTACCAATTGTTAAAGATGCTTTTCTCTACCTTGAAGACAATGAAGTTATTGCTTACGGGAAAATGGATGACTGGAAAGAAATCGGAAGCTCAAGCGATATTGAAATAATTGATGCTGAAGGCTGTTTTGTTTTACCTGCATTTTGTGATTCACATACACATACTGTTTTTGCAAAAACAAGAGAAGAAGAATTTGTTGACCGAATTCATGGCATGAGCTACGAAGAAATCGCGCTAAAAGGTGGTGGAATTTTAAATTCTGCAGCAAAATTAGCTGAAATGACGGAAGAGGAACTTTTTAATTCCGCGCAAGAAAGAATTCAAAAAATGATTGCTTGCGGAACTGGGGCCATCGAAATTAAATCAGGTTATGGCTTAAGTGTTGCGGCCGAACTTAAAATGCTTCGAGTTATAAAAAAACTAAAAGCAACGAATAAAATTGAAATTAAAGCAACTTTCTTAGGTGCACATGCATTCCCGCTTGCATATAAAGAAAATCATCGGGGCTACATTGACTTAATTATTAATGAACTACTTCCACTAATTGCAAAAAAGGAATTAGCAGAATACATAGATGTTTTTTGTGAGAAAAATTATTTCTCAGTTGATGAAATGGCTGAGATAATTAGTGCAGGGAAAGAATATGGTTTAATTCCAAAAGTGCATGTAAATCAATTTACAATACTTGGCGGAGTTAAAAAAGCAGTTGAAATGGGAGCTTTGAGCGTAGATCATTTAGAGGAAATTGATCAAGAAGATATTTTGGCACTTCAAAATAGTAATTGCATGCCTACTTTACTTCCTGGCTGTTCGCACTTTCTCGGTCTTCCTTTTGGTGCTGCACGAAAAATAATGGCTGCAGATTTACCTTTGGCTCTGGCAAGTGATTTTAATCCTGGATCAGCCCCAAATTATAATTTATTTACGATCTGGTCTTTGGCATGTATAAAAATGAGAATGACACCCGAAGAAGCATTAAATGCCTTAACAATAAATTCCGCTTACGCAATGGGTTTGCAAGGAACTCACGGAAAAATATGCCTTGGCAGTAAAGCGCCCATAATTCTTTCAAAAGCAATTCCTTCATTGGCTTATTTACCTTATTCTTTTGGTGAAGTGAATGTGTCTCGTATTTTTATTTGATGCGGATATATTACTATCTTTGATTGTAAATGAAACACCTTCTTTTTTCGCTTTTTTTTTATAATATTTCAAGCACTGTAGCTCAATATGTAAATATTGAAAAACAACTATTATGGGAGATTTCTGGAAATGGACTAAAAGAAAAATCCTATTTATTTGGAACATTACACTCAAATGATAAGCGCATTTTTGATCTATCAGACTCGGTCTATTATGCCTTAGATAAAGCTAATCTTATTATTCTGGAAGCAGATATATTTGAATTATTTAAAGATATAGATTCAAGAGAAGATTTGCCAAATACATTGTATGATAAAGATGGAAAAGCTTACACAGCATCAGAAATTGCTTCAAGAACAACCTATGGCGATGAAAATGGTATGCCCCAATTTATTGACGCTGCATTAGAGGAGTATTGCCACAATGCAAACAAGAAATTTTTTGCGCTTGAAGATGTGAAGGATCAACTTAATTTGGGTGCGAAATTAAATATTACGAAACGTGTTTTTATTAATGATGCGTTTAACGATTTCTCTAATCAGAAACTAATAGAACTCTATCTCAAAGGAGATATAACGGCAATAGAGCGATTTATAAGGGCAAATTTAGCTTCTGACAAGAAACAATTTACAGCATTAATTACTGATAGAAACAATAAAATGGCTTATAAATTAGATTCTCTTTTAAGGAAAAAAGATTCCTTTTTCTGTGCAATAGGGGCCGGCCATTTAGCCGGAAGTGAAGGTGTAATTAATCTTCTGCGAACAAGAGGATTCCGTTTAAGGCCAATGTTGTGGACTAGAAGCGAAAATAAAACCCTAGCCAAAAAAACGATCAATTCTTTTCGGTCTTATACATATAAGGATTTGGCAAGCGGCTTAAATGCAAATTTTCATGGTAAACCCTTTTCTGAAAAAAATACAGATGGAAGCTTGAGTTTAATTTACCGAGAATACGGCCAAGGAAATTCTTATATTATTGATATTGTGCCAAATGATTCCACTCTGTCTTTTGAGCAAATTGCAACAATCTATATAGCAAGTCCACCCAATATAAATTTCAATAAAAAAATATTGGATGATGGCACGCTATTATTTGAGGGACTATCAGACACCTATCCAGAGGGTTTAAATTGGGTTCGTATTATTTTTAGTGAAAAGCATTTTGCTGTACTTAAAACATATGGAGGAAATAAATTTATGCACTCAGATAGACCAAAAAAATTCTTTGATAACGTTTGGTTTGAATAATTCATTGAATTTAATTTAAGTAGTATGAAATTCATTGACCAAATCTCAAGATATATCAAAGAAAATAATTTTGACTTGAGAAATCTTACAGTTGTTCTTCCTTCAGAAAGGGCAACTAAATATTTAGCACAATCGCTATTTACCTGTTATGGTAAACCCATATTCTCGCCAGAAATAATTACAATTGATCGTTGGGTTAAAAAATATTCTTTACCAATTATTGATAAAACACGACTTCTACTTTATCTCTTTGAAATGTACCTTGAAACTGATGAGGGAAAGGATGCTACTTTTGAGGAATTTCAAACATGGGGTACAATTGTTCTTAGTGATTTTGATGATATTGATCGGTATATATTGGATCATGAACAGGTCTTTAAAAATTTAAAAGCGATTAAAGAATTAGAGAGTTGGCAAATTGATGAAGAAAACTTTTCAGCTTCGCAGGTAAAATTTATGGAGTTTTGGGATCGCTTGCCAAAATACTATGGAGAACTCCATAAAAAACTCCAGGCTAAAAACACAATAACAGCGGGCTTGGCTTATCGTAAGCTTGCTGAAAATACAAATGTGGTTCTTTCAGGAAATGAAAAGCAACATTTTATTTTTGCAGGGTTTAATGCCCTTTCTAAATCAGAATTAAGGATAATAAAAAATTTATTAATACAAAAGAAGGCGAGTTTTTTGGTAGATGCTGATATATATTATTACGAAAATAAAATTCATGAAGCAGGTGCTTTTATAAGGAAAAATTTAGATTTTTTAGAAATTGGAAAACCTGAAATAATTGGAGATCATTTAAGGGATAAAAATCTTGTTCTGAATGTTGTTGAGTGCGCGCAGCATACGGGACAAGTAAAGGTGGCTGCTACAGAACTTTCAAAATTAAGCCCAGCAGAATTGGATTCCACCCTCGTATTATTAGCAGATGAAACCTTAATTAGTTCTATGGTTAAAAATATTCCTGTTTCTGTAGGAAAAGCAAATATTACCCTGGGACTTCCTTTAAGTCAAACACCCATTAAGACATGGGTAGAACTCATTTTTGATATTCAAGAAAATAAATCGCGCTTTAAATCAAATGCAATCTATTACAAAGATTTACAGCGAATTATAAACCATGTATTTACTTTAGGAGCTATTAATCGTGAGGAAAAAAGAATCTTGGTTACCCTTGAGCAAGAAACCATAAGGAAAAATAAAGTTTTTCAAAACTGCGAAAAGTTAGATTTAGGAACTCAAACTCAGAGAATCCTTCAGTTAATAACACAAGATTGGGATCAAGATTGGAAAAAAGCCATGGAAGCTATTCGTTCTCTAAACAAGATTTTATTAGAATTACTTCCTATAACCAATGAATTTGAGCGGAATATTATACAAGTTTTTGATGAAGCACTCCTAGAATTTGAACAGATTCTAAAAGAAGGAATCCCAAAAATTGCATTGAGAAGTTTTAAGCTACTTTTCTTTCAACATTGGGGAGGAAAAAGCATTGCTTACCACGGAAATCCAATTCAAGGACTGCAAGTTATGGGGCTTTTGGAAACAAGGCTTTTAGATTTTGAACACCTGATTATTGTCGGTTTGAACGAAGGAAAATTACCAAATACAAATGTCTTAAATTCTGTTATTCCAATGGATTTAAGATATGGTCTTGGCTTACCTTCGCTCCGTGAAAAACAAGGTTTATTTGCACATCATTTTTATCGCTTATTACACAAGTGTAAAACTTTTACTGCAACTTATACCACTGCAGTTGAGCAAATTAGCAGCAATGAAGCAAGTAGATATTTACTACAGTTAGAACTTGAGTTGGCAAATTATATTAAAACGGTAGAACTTAAAAAGCATTTTTATTCGGTGCCTTTTCCTGAACTTCAAGTTCTTCCCGCAACAATTGTAGCCAAACAAGAAGAAATAATAATTCGTCTTGATACATTTTTTGACCGGAGTATTTCTGCTTCGGGACTTAATAAATACATTACCTGTCCACTCGATTTTTATTACCGCTACATTGTAGAATTTGGAGAAGAAAAGGCCGTGGAAGAAGATCTAGAATCGAGCACATTTGGCTCTTTAATCCATAAAACATTAGAATTATTATTTCAACCTTTAGCACAGCGAGATAAAAAAGGTGAACCTGTGACTCCTGCCCTAAAAAATTTAGAAATAAAAGATGTAGAGAAAATGCTTATGAACTATAAAAGCATTTTACATCAGGAATTTTTAAATTACTTTAATGGAGATGAACAGCTTTTCTTGAAAGGAAAAAATCTTTTAAGCTACGAAATGGCAATGAAAATAACCGAAAATACACTAAAAGCGGAGAAGATATTTCTAGAAAAACAAACGGAGCATGTATTTATAGAACAAGTAGAAGCTGAAATGACAAGTTCAGTTGAAATCGAATTAAATGGAGAAAAAAGAACCATAAATTTTAAGGGATATATTGACAGAATTGACAAGATTGGGAGTAAATACCGCGTAATAGACTACAAGACAGGAAAAGTAACTGACAAAGATGTAGAATTTAAAGTTTCTGAAGATGGAATAAAAGCTTCTTTTGCTTCCTCGAAACACTCCCTGCAACTTGCTCTGTATTCTATTTTTTTCAAAGAAAAATATAAGGTGCTTCCCGATATAGCAGCAATTTATTCATTGGTTAATTTAACGAAGCCTTTTGAATTAAAATTTAAAAACAAGAATGGATTAGACGATTTCCCAGAGTTATTTAAAGAACTTGTGGAGGAGGTTATTTCTGAAATCTACGACTTAGATGTGCCGTTTGAACACAGCAGCAATTCAAAATATTGCAATTTTTGCAATTAAAGACAAATAAAGTTTAATATAATTCTAATTTCAAAGAAGTTCTATAATCTTTTATTTCTTCACGGTTAATTTTATGCTCTGCATTTTTAAGTAGATTCAATAAATACAATAAGTTGTCTTTATCTTCGATTTCAATTGGGTATTCATTTCCCTCTTCATCTTCTTCATATTGCGCTTGCACGTCAAAAACCTTATTTTCTTCAATGAATTCATACGTTAAGCGAAGTACTTTTACAACAAGTGGATCCTGCTCTTTTAAAGCCAATTCGCGCAAATCTTTTAAATTCTCAATTAATTTTGCGGCCTTTATTCCACTTTTTTCAACGCTTGCAATAATTGCATCTAATTTTTCGTTGGCAGAGATTGTCTTCATATTATATTATTTAACCGCAAATTTAATGAGTTTACTTGGATTATCAACACTTCAGTATTGAACAATCACTTTTTTAAAAGAAATAAACCGAAAAAGAAACATTAAGTTTGTTCTATGCAATTTTTTTTACAAGCTATAGGCATTGGTTTTTTGCTCAGCGTGATGGTTGGACCAGTATTTTTTATTCTCTTAGAAACAAGCATTACTAAAGGAATCCGTGCTGCATTAGCTTTAGATATTGGGGTTTTTATTAGTGATATATTATATATATTGTTTGCCCTTAGTTTTGTTGATCAAATAAGCTCTATTAATTCCGGTGAAAACAAATTAATATTTGGATTTATAGGAGGGTCAATCTTCATTATTTACGGCATATTTTATTTTTTTAAAAAATCAAAAATGGCTGATTTAACACTGGAGGCAGAAAATACAAGTAAAGAAGTTGCTGCAGCTCCAAAAGACTATTTATTATTAGGTTTAAAAGGCTTTATTTTAAATATAGCAAATCCCGCTGTTATTTTTTATTGGTTAAGTATTTTATCCCTTGCAGCGCAATCTGTTCCAGATAATACAAAAAATCCAAATACATGGATTCTATTATTCATTTCTATTCTTTTGGGCACTTACTTTAGTGTTGATGTTTTAAAAGTTTTTACAGCAAAAAGACTTAGGACTCTTGTAAACCAAAACTTATTGAATGCCTTAAATATTCTTATCGGGCTAATCTTTTTTCTCACTGGAATCTTTCAAATTATTAAGAACTTTCAAATTATACTTGCTAATTAAAAACTTTAATTTCAATTCACTTATGTATAAAATAAGCTGTCTTTTTTTATTTGTACTATTTTTAAATACTGCTTTTTCTCAGAAGGTTGAAAAGGAGAATTTAACCCAAAAAGTTAAATTATTTTGGGATACAGGGAATACAAAATTACAAGCTACAGGATCTTATTATACAAATGAGCGACGGGGAAATACAACTGAAAAACATGGAAAATGGCTTTTTTATTCTTACGATGGCATTTTAGAAGAGGAGCGAAACTATTACCGAAATCGTATTCATGGCTTGCAAACAATTTATTACCCAACTAAAAAAATAAAGCAGCAAACTTATTTCACCTTCAATGTGCCAGACAGCTCTTTTAAAGAATGGAATGAAAAAGGCCAACTTATTATTTTAGGAAACTATGATCTTGGGAGTCCCGATGGCATTTGGGAATATTACTACGATAATGGTAAAAAAAAATCAGTTGAAGAAGTGATAAATGATACGGTCTATCTTCATTCCTTTTATGAAAACGATTCTTTACACACTCAAACTATTAAAGATGGCAATGGATTTATTAAATCCCTTTATTCTAATGGTGTTACAAAAGAATTGTACACCTTTAAAAATGGCCTGAAAACTGGCTTATTTGAAGAAAGAACAGCAAATGGAATACTATCAATTAGTGGTTCTTTTAAAGCAGGAAAAAAAGATAGTATTTGGGAATTTTATAGTTTTTTAGGAAATCTTGAAAAAAAAATAGCGTACAAAATTGACTCGCTCGACGGAGAATACCTTGTTTATTATGAAGATCAATCCATAAATACGAAAGGCAAGTATAAAAATGGCTCGAAAACTGGGGAGTGGATCTGGAATTTTTCAAATGGAAATAGAGAAATGATTGGATACTTTGAAAATGACTTACAACAAGGCAAGTGGATTTATTATTTCCCAACGGGTGAAGTTTCATACACAGCCAATTTTGATCGAAATAAGAAAACTGGGGAGTGGATTTATTATTTCAAAGATGGGAAAGAGGAACGAAAAGGCTCATATACAAATGATCTAAAAAATGGGATGTGGGAAACTTGGTATGAGGATGGAACTCCTCTTATGACAGGTTCATACGTGAATGGAAAAGAGGAAGGAGAATGGTTTAATTTTTGGGAAAATGGGGTTTTAAAAAACAAATCATTTTTTAAAAATGGCAAATTAAATGGCGTTTGGTTTTCATATACCCCAGATAAAACATTAGTCACAAAAGGTTTTTATACAAAAGGTCTAAAAAACGGAACTTGGTCGGATTATTACAACAATGGTCGATTAAAAGAAGTTACAAACTATAAAATTATTACGCGAAAAAATAAAATGAATGCTATTGCTGTTTTTGGAATGAAAGAAACAAAAAGTGAATTACACGGAAAATACCAAGCTTTTTCACAACTAGATTTTCAACAAAAAGCAAAAGGAACTTATAAAAAAGGGCTAAAAAATGGAACGTGGTATGATTATTATCCAGGTGGAGTCATCCCGACAATTATTTCAAACTATAAAAATGGTGAGCTGCATGGAATTTTTCAACAATTTGGAAGAAGAGGAGAATCCATTTACGAAATAAATTATAAAAAGGGCTTAAAAGATGGATGGTTCATTGCATTTGATACAAATGGGCAAGAGAGAATAAGGAAAATGTTTCAAAAGGGAGTGGAACTGCGGAAAAAAGTAAGCGGGAATGATTTTACACCCTAAGCTAGGAGAAACTTTCAATAAATAAGGTTAATTCAACAAAGTCATCTACAGATAATTGTTCTGGACGCTCATTCGTAAATTTCTCAGGAAGCTCATTTCCTTTTAAAAGTTGTTTAATGGAATTTCGAAGGGTTTTTCTACGTTGATTAAACGCCATCTTCACCACTTGAAAAAAGAGTTTTTCATTACAATCTAATTCTTTTCTCTCATTTCTAGTACAGCGAATTACACCAGATTTTACTTTTGGCGGTGGAATAAAAACATGTTCGTCTACTGTAAAACAATAATGGATATCGTAAAAAGCTTGTAGAAACACACTGATAATTCCATATTCTTTTGTTCCTGGTTTTTCAGCAATTCGAATAGCAACCTCTTTTTGAAACATGCCCATTATTTCTGGAATTTGATTGCGGTATTCTAAACATCTAAACAGTATCTGGGATGAAATATTATAGGGAAAATTTCCAACCACGCAAAAAGGTTCAGTCCCCATAACTTCTTGAAGGTTCATTTTTAAAAAATCCCCCCAAATAATTCGATCACGGTGCTCTGGGTATTTATTTCTCAAAAAATCAATGGATTCAGAATCGATTTCCAATAACCATAAATTTAAAGATTTATCGTTTATTAAGAATTCTGTTAAAGCTCCCATTCCAGGTCCAACCTCAACTACATTTTTGCAATTTTGATGGTTTGTTAACTGCTGTGCTATTTTTTCGCAGGTTCCTTTATCCTTTAAGAAATGTTGCCCAAGATGCTTTTTTGGTCTTACGAACATATTATTGAAATTCTTCAATTACGGTTAATAAAGTTCGAAATGCCGCAAAATAACCTTGAAATTTTTCAGAATGTTCTTTTTGCAACAATGGAGCATGTTGCTTGCTATATGTTTCCATTAATTCTTCTGAGGAGCAAATATACATGACAGAATAAGTAATTCCCCCCTCTTCTTCCGCTTGTATTTTAGAGATTTTACCCTCTATAAAACATGATGTAGCCATAACATCAGGGATGTGCTTTGTTCGCATCCAACTCAACCATTCTTCTGCTTTTGATGGGTCTACGCTTACCGTTACATTATATAGAATCATGCTGACAAAGGTAGAGATTATTCAAGATTAAATTTTATATCTCTTATTTTAAAACCGTTAGAAATAAATGTAATTTATATTTAATTTAAAAAAATAACTAAATTTGAACGATATTAACTAAATCTAAAAAATATGAAACTATTATTACTCTCTTTAACTTTCGCAGTATTTACAGCAAATAATCTAGGTGCTCAGTCATGTACTCCAGGATCAAATTTTGAAGATTCTACTTATGGTGTTTGGCCAAGTCCAGCTACAAATTTCCCCGCAGCATTAGTAAGTGTGCCTTATACAACAGATGTTAATTTTAAGGTTCCCTCAACTATTACAGATGAAATTGCAGCTGTAATTCCTGAAGCAGCAATGTTAGTAGGATCACCTATTCAATCTTTTAAAATAACAAACGTATCAGGTTTACCTGCCGGTTTTTCCTATGTTTGTAACATTTCATCTTGTGAGTACCTTGGCGGTTCAAATGGTTGCGCGAATGTTTATGGCACCTCAGTAGCAGCAGCTGGTTCTTATCCAGCAGCAATTGAATTTGATATAACAGTTTTAATTTCTTTATTTCCTGGTTTGCCTCCAGTTCCAATTACTCAATCAACATCTTTTGATGGTTATTCAATTGAACTTGGAAATGCTGGGACAATTGAGCAAATAATTGCACCGATATCGGTTTCACCAAATCCTGCAAACAATGAAATTAAAATTGAAGGTATTACTGAATCTATGAAAGCAAGCCAAATTTCAATTTTAAATATTGAAGGAAAAGTTGTTGCCGAAAGAGTAATTAAAGATGTATTAAATACAACATTTGATTTATCAGCTCTTAAAGCGGGAATCTATTTTGTAAATGTTAGCCATGCAAGTGGCAACAAAACCGTTAAATTTATAAAGCAATAAGTATAAACCTTAGCTAAATTATAAAAGGGGAGTTTTACACTCCCTTTTTTTATTTATAAAAATTCATTTCGTCGATGTATTTATAAACTGGTTCAGTTAATAAATAACGTACATTTTTTTTATCTTTTATGGCTTGACGAATAAAGCTAGAGGAAACTTTCATGACAGGGGCATCTTCACAAAAAATGACATTTGCATGGGATTTGTAATCGTTAATTAATGCTGCACTCATCGATATTACTTCTTGTTCTTCCTGAATTGTAAGTACGCGTGGATAAACATAGATTTTATGTTTCCGCAGAATTACTTCATGATTGAACCATTTATGAAAAGTTCGGAGATTGTCTTCTCCCATTATAATTGCAAACTCATTTGTCGGATATTTCTCTATTAAATGTGTGATAGTTGTAATGGTAAAGCTTGGTTTAGGCAGATGAAATTCTATATCGCTTGCTTTTAATAATCTATTATCCTCAATTGCAGCACGAACAATCCCAAGTCTATGAAAATCTGGAAGTAAAGTTGCTTTGTCTTTTAGGGGATTTTGAGGGGTAACCACCAACCAAACCTGATCCAAATCAGTATAATCCGCCATATAATTTGCAATCACTAAATGACCGACATGAATGGGGTTAAAAGTACCGAAATACAGACCGATTTTCATCTTGATAAAAATTTTAAGACTTGCTCACGAGCAGAAGCTATCGCTTGTTCTAAAATATCATTTTCAATGATGGTGTCAAATTCTCCAGCCCTTAATACTTCTTCTTTTGCCTTTTTAATTCTAATTTGAATTTTATCTTCTGATTCCGTATTTCTTTTGCGTAAGCGTTCTTCCAAAACATCTTGATTTGGTGGCTTTATAAAAATTGCCAGCGCATTCTCCTTAAAAATCTCTTTTAAATGTAAGCCTCCAATAACATCTACATCAAACACAACTGTTTTCCCTGAATTCCAAATACGTGCCAATTCACTTTTTAAGGTTCCATAATAGTTATTCGTGTAAACTTCTTCCCATTCAACAAAGTCATTTTGCAGAATCTTCGCTTGAAATTCTTCTATGCCAATAAAATGGTAATCAACACCATCTTTTTCCACTCCTCTCGGCTCGCGACTACAAGCAGAAATAGAAAATGCCAATTGATTCATTTCAGCTAAAAGTGCACGCACGATTGTTGTCTTCCCTGCTCCAGATGGCGCCGAAAAAATGATGCATTTTCCTTCTTTAGCTTCGTTTATCATTGTTTATAAAGTATTCAGTACTTGTTCTTTGATTTTCTCTAAATTATCTTTCATTTCAACAACTAATCTTTGCATGTCGCCATGATTACTCTTGCTTCCCAAAGTATTAATCTCACGTCCTAATTCCTGTGCTATAAAACCTAATTTTTTACCTGAAAGAGGCGAATTCATGGTTTCAATAAAGTAATTTAAGTGATTTGTCAAGCGCATTTTTTCTTCAGAAACATCGAGCTTCTCTAAATAAAAAATCATTTCTTGCTCTAAGCGATTTTGATCAAGACCTGTATGCTCTAATTCTTTTAATCCTTTAAGAATTCTTTCTTTAATTTGTAGAATTCGGATATCTTCAAAAGCTTCTATTTGAGATAATAACGAACGAATTTCACCAATTCTTAATTCAAACTCCTTTTTTAGAGCAGCACCTTCTTGAGCGCGAAAATCATTTAACTTTCCGCAGGTTTCATTTACTAAATTTAAAATCCATTTTTTTTCTTCCTCCGTCAATTCTGCAGTCTGAGTATTTAATACTTCAGGCATGCGCAAAACAATTGATAAATAATCTTGCGGGGCTTCTCCCCAAGACTCATTTAATTTTTTTATTGCAGAATAGTATTTTGTAGCTACTTCATTATTTATAATGTTGTTGTGACTTTCATTTGTGCTTTCTATGAAAATTCCAACATCAACTTTCCCACGGTCTAAATTTTCGGAAAGCATTTTTCGAATAGCGGTTTCTAAATCTCTATATGGCGAAGCTATTTTAAGTGATAAATCCAAGCCCTTACTATTTAAAGAGCGGATTTCAACAGAAACCTTTTTTGATTCAAAAACTCCGTTTGATTTCCCGAAGCCGGTCATTGATAATAACATAGTTAAGTTTTATGTAAAAGTAGGCAATTGTAAGTGATTACTCAAAAAGTAAATCAGCATCAATACCTTCATTTTGCTCCTTGATATACAAAGCTATTTCGCTTACAAAGTGATTTTTTTGAGTCTCACCTTCATTTCGATTATCTAAATAATCCTTTAAATAGAGTTGGGATTCTAAAAGTTGATGTTCCTCAAAAGGGCCAGGCATATTCTCAATAATTGTTAAACAATCCAAGGCTTGCATAAAATCTCCATGAACAGCTATTGAGACAATATCGGCTAAATGAGCACTGAAATCGAGTTTGCTATTCCAAATTACTGCTAAAAATTCTTGTTTAAATATGGGATTTTTCTCTTCCTCAATTAAATCAATAATTTTTGTTGCTGCTTCTTGCTTTTGTATATTGGAGACAAACTCTAATATCTTTTTTTTAACTTCTGTATTTCTTTGCTTCCTATAAATCTCGAACAATTCAGTAATGAAAGCTAATTTCCCGTCAGTTTCAAGTAATTTTAATGCGTTTAATGCAAGTTCTTGATTTTCAGAATTTAATTCGTTTAAGATTTTTGCTTGCTTAATCGTAGCCATTTTTTCAGCCATACCTCAATTTTTTGATTTGGCAAAGGTATGAAAACAAAATCGTTATCAAAAAACAAGATTCTTTAAGGACTGGGAAACGAAATAAAAATAGCTCTTTTATGAAAGATTGAATGTTCAAAAGTATCCTATGTTAAACGTATTTAATTCCCTTTTCTTCAAGAATTTTGTTAAAAATAATTATTATGAAAAACTTATTTCCAATACCTCTATTTTTTATTGTTTTACTTCTACTTTCAGCTTGTGTTCCAGCAAAAAAATACAAGGATTTGTTAGAGCGTGAAAAAGTTTGTTCTGAAGAATTAGCAAAATTTAAAAAAAGTAGTGGAGAATATGAAGCCCTTTCAAAAGATTTACAAACAAAATTCGCCAATGCGAGTAGGGATTTAGCAAAGCTTATTCAAGATACAACTGCTTTAGGAAGTAAGTATCGTTTATTACTAAGAGATTATAATATAATAGATGGCGAGTATAAATCACTACAGAAATCTTTTGATAAATTAAAAAATTTGAGCGCTAAAGAAACAGCAGAATTACAGAACCAATTAGAAGCAAAAAATAATGAGTTACAGATTAAGGAGGATGCTTTATTGAAATTAGATCAAGAATTAAAAGAAAAACAACGCTTACTTATAGAGCGCGAAAAACGTGTAAATGAACTTGAAGAAGCAATTCGTAAAAAAGAAGCCGCAGTTCAATTGCTAAAGGCGAAGGTGGCAAATGCGCTAAGAGGATTTGAAAATCAAGGCTTATCCGTAGTTCAAAAAAACGGTAAAATTTATGTTAGTTTAGAAGCAAAATTACTTTTTAAATCAGGAAGTACATTTGTTGAAGAAGAAGGGGTTAGGGCTTTAGTTGAATTAGGGAAGGCGCTAGAATCTGAAAAAGATCTTGAAATAATTGTTGAAGGACATACCGATACAGACAAATTAAATAGCAGTGCATCTCCAAAGAATAATTGGGAGTTATCTGTTTTAAGAGCAACCTCTGTAGTTCAAATTTTACTAAACAACTCTAGTATGACTCCATCTCAAATTATGGCAGGAGGGCGAGGCGAATTTTTACCTATTGATGAGTCTGATAAAGCAAAAAATAGACGGATAGAAGTTATTATTTCTCCGAATTTAAATGAGTTATTTGAAATTATTTCTAACGAGTAATTATCTAATTGAGTGTTCGCTTTCTTACCACCAATATTTAAAATTATAATCCTAATGAAAATCCCAAATTCAGCTAATATTTTCATTTTGCCATTCTTTTTCCTTGATGAAAAAGAATCAAAAAATCAAGGCTCTGAATTTCTTTTTGTTCGCAAATTATTGTTATACATGTATTTATAACTCGTAGCGAATAATTTCAACTCCTTTCTGAAACTTAAATTTTTTAAAAATGTTCTTGCAGAAATTTTAAAAATTAACAGTTTCAGTTCAGTAGCTAAAACCAAGAAATTCAAGGCCGAAGTTAGTTTCGTTAATATTCACCAAATAGCTCTCACTTTGATTAAATTCTTGATTTTCAACATTCAAGTAATTTACTGATACGATTGCGAACACTCAATTATCTAATAACATTAACGTGTCCACTTATTGTTTCGCTTTGGCCTTTGATTGTTACATAATTAATGCGCCAAGAGTACGCTCCACTTTGAACATTAGTATTTCCGTATTTCCCATCCCATTCAAAATTTAAATCGACCGCCTCAAAAATTAATTCTCCCCAACGATTGTAAATCGAAATTTCTAAAGATTTAAGTCCAATAAATTTTCCATAAAAATAGCAGTTATGCTCATCATCATCAGGGGTAAATGAGTTAGGTATATAAATGTATAATTCTTCTTTAATTGTTATTGGTTTTGTAATTGAATCTTTACACCCTTTATTATCTGTGGCTATTAGCGTGACATAATAAGTTGAATCAATGAAGTATGTAATTATTGGGTTTACCATACTAGAAGTTGTTCCTTCACCAAAATTCCATGAATAAAATGAAGCATTCGTCGAAGTGTTTTGAAAAGCAATAGGTAGGCCGATCATTAATGAATTACTGCTAATTTCAAAATTTGCATTTGGTTCAATAACAATAACCGATGCTATTGCGGGGACAGAAAAAGTTTGACATTCATCTGACACATTTACGACATAATTTGTCGTTGCAGAAGGATAAACCCAAAGAGAATTTAAAGTTGTGTTATTGTGAGGCCATACGTAATAGTAATTTCCGTTTCCTCCACTTGCTATTGCTGATATGAAAGCACTATCTCCGGGACAAATCTCAATAGCTGGACTTGTAGTTACAATCAAAGGAGGACTTGTTATTGTATATATCACGGTCTCTGAAGCAACTGATCCGCAGTTGTCTGTAACAGTAGCGATAAAGTTCGTACTTACTGAAGGACTAACAGTTACGGTGTCAAGTGAGCTTATTTGAGTAGTATTTTCTAGCCATTCAAAAGAGTAGATTCCAGAACCACCAGTTGGAGTTATATCTAAAAGTACTGGAATATATGGGCATATTTCCGTAATATCATTATTTACACTAATCGTTAAAGGTTGAAATACGGGAACGGGTACCATTATATTAGAAGAACTTGGTTGATTGGAACAAGTTCCTGAAACTTCAACCGAATAAGATGCGCTTACTGAAGGAGTGAAATTAATCGTAGGTGTCTGAGCTCCGGTATTCCATAAATAGGAAAAGGGGGCGAGTCCTCCAATAATATTTGTAGTTAAAACAACATTGTCGCCAGGACAATTGATGGTTGTTGCATTAATTTGTACAGTCAATGGTGGGATATCTTGTATAAACAAATCTAAAATTAAGGGTGTCACATTTCCGCAAGGATCTACTAATGGGAAAACTAAACTTATTGTCTCCAAACCTTCAGTAAGATTATCATAAAGAGATGTTATAGTAAAACTCACAGTACTTTGACCAGGAGCAAATAGTATACTTGCAGGCACTCCTGAAAAATCAAGCCCATTTGTTGCAGTACCAGCAAACTGTATAGGAATTGTTAATTGTGTCGCAAGGTTTGTTTGACGAGAAAGAGTAACGGTAGCATTAACACAACCTTCAGCAATCCAGTCAGGATTGGAAAATAATGATTGAGATATGGTATAATCTAAATCAACGGGTGTTTTGGAGGTTAAGCTATTTGCTTCAAGAAAAATTCCTGAGTCCCACTGACCATCTCCAACATCTGCAAGAGCCAATATTAAGTGATATGTCTCTCCGCATTGAACACTTGAAACTGCCTCTAAAACATCCGTGAAGCCATCGTATTGAATATAAAAGGGAGATGAATTGTACGGAGAAGTAGTCCCATCCCCATTAAAATTAAAAAATGAGGGATTGGTTATAGCATTTACATTATTAATCGATACAATGCTTCCATTATTTGGAAGACGTGCAATATTTTGTAAACCAGTGATTCCAGGACCAGCAATAAAAAATCCAAATACATCATTGAATCCAGAATTATTTGGTGGCGCAAATTCAGGGTATTCATCGGAACCAAATACATATTTAAAACGAACAGTATCTGAATAAGGAATAAAGTCAAATTCTAAAATTGCAGCATCATAGGTTTGCTCACCGCCAATTATTCCGGAGAGTAATGTTGACCCTGCACCTCCATTTGTTTGACCAGCTCCAGCTTGATTATTTGGTCCGTGGGGGCCATTTCCATTGTCAAAAACAGTGCCTGTAGTCATCACGATTCCATTGGCAATCCCTAGATTAGTTCCTGTTCCAGTAAATGAACCAATTGAACTTGGAGAGCCATTAAATGTAATATTGGAAACGGTTACACCTGGACCAATTAAGGTATTTTGAACAAGTGCTTGTGGGTTGATTCCTGTATTCGTAGTTAATTGTGAAAAGCTAATTTTTGAGCTTATCAGAAGCAAGAAAATAAAAATACGTTTTATTCTAGTTTGCATAATTAATTATTAAACGAAATTAACTGAAAAACGTTGTTTTTTTAAGCTTTTTCTTTTGAAAAAAAACAATTATAGCTATTTTAAAATTTTGTAGCTAGTATTTGGATTTTTATGATTTATTCTTTGCTTGAAAAGAGTGCTTCGTCTATATTATTTTTTTAAAATTAACGGAATGTTAATATCAACATTAAGTTGTCTATATTCTAATTTTTACAGCTTATTTAAAGGTTCATTTATATTTAATTTTATAAAAAAAAGATGTTGAAAAAAGAAAAAATATTTGTGCTTGACACCTCTGTCCTTTTGCACGACCATCAAGCCATAACAAATTTTAAAAACAACAATGTTACCATTCCAATAACTGTATTGGAGGAACTTGATAAGTTTAAAGTTGGCAATGACACTAAAAACTATTGTGCCCGGGAAGTAATTCGATTTATTGACAAACTTTCAATCAAAGGTTCACTACAAGAATGGATTTCATTAGGAAAACTCCTTGGGAAATTTAGGATAGTTATGGATAGTCAGCCAAAATTGATTAACGCAGAGCATGTTTTTTCAGCGGAAAAAAATGACCATAAAATCATTAATGCAGCATTGTATTTAAAAGAGCAAGAACCAAAGCACATTGTAATTCTTGTCACAAAAGACATTAATCTTAGAATTAAAGCAAAGGCATTAGGATTAATGGCGGAAGATTATGAAACAGGAAAAGTTAACATTGACGATTTAAAAGGATCTAGCTCGTATGGAATTGAAAATGTAGATTCAGAAATAATCCGAGATATTTTTATTAAAGGAGCCATCGATGAAAATGGTGTTTTGGGAGATAAAAAAGAAATAAATGGGTACTATATTTTAAAAAATGGGAAAACCTCTTCATTAGCTTTTTACAATCACCTTACAAATAAAATTGAGCGAATAGAAAAAGAATTTATTTATGGTATTAAACCCAAAAATGCCGAGCAAACTTTTGCATTTCATGCACTTTTAAATGATGATGTAAAATTAGTTGCGCTTCAGGGTGTCGCCGGCACAGGAAAAACTTTACTCGCGCTTGCAGCAGCTCTGGAACAACATAAAAGCTACAATCAAATTATTCTTGCACGGCCAATTGTTCCGCTTTCAAATCGTGAAATTGGTTTTCTCCCTGGGGATGTTAATGATAAAATCGGGCCTTATATGGAACCATTATGGGATAACTTGAAGTTTATAAAGTCGCAATTTGGAGACAATGAGAAAAAAAATCGGGCTATTCAGGAAATGCAAGAAAACGGAAAAATTGTTATAACCCCACTTGCTTTCATTCGTGGAAGAAGTCTTTCAAACGTTATGTTTATTGTCGATGAAGCTCAAAATCTTACACCACATGAAGTAAAAACAATTATAACTAGAGCTGGTGAGAACACAAAAATTGTATTTACGGGGGATGTTCATCAAATCGATTCGCCTTATCTTGATGAAAACAGTAATGGCTTAGCTTACCTCATCGATCGCTTAAAAAATCAAGCGTTATTTACCAATGTGAAATTAGAAAAAGGGGAGAGGTCAGAATTGGCAAATTTAGCGAATGATCTTTTATAGTTTTTCTACTTTATCAGCTTTCAAAACACTAAGTTTCTCAAATGCATCTTTGATGTGTTTAACCGGTTCAATTACTAAGCGAAGTTTTTCATTTTGCTGCACTAAGCGATAACCTTCTCCAATAGCTGTAATCTTGTTTAATAAATTGGAGAAAACTGGTGTTTCAAAGAATTCAGATTGCGAATTTGAAATAAAATAGCCAACTAATTTGGTTGATTTAATAACCAAGCGTTCCAAGCCTAATTCTTGAGCAAGCCAGCGCAATTGGAACGAAAAAAGCAATTCTTTCACTTCTTTTGGAATTGGTCCAAAACGATCTTTGAGCTGTAGGGCATAGGTATCCAATTCTTTGGTATTCTTTAAATTATCAAGTTCTTGGTAAAGACTTAAGCGTTCATTTACGTTGTTTACATAATCATCTGGGATGCGGACTTCTAAATCTGTTTCAAAAATACAATCTTGAACAAAAGATTGAAAAGAATCCGTATTTCTGTCATCAAAAAGCTCTTTGAATTCACTTTCTCGAAGTTCTTGCATTGCTTCGTTTAGGATTTTTTGATACATTTCAAAGCCAATTTCAGAAATAAATCCGCTTTGTTCTCCTCCCAGCATATTTCCGGCCCCACGAATATCTAAATCTTTCATTGCGATATTAAAGCCAGAACCAAGATCAGAGAATTGCACCAAGGCCTCTAATCTTTTTCTTGCTTCAGAAGTCATTATGCTAAATTTTGGGGCAACTAAATAACAAAATCCCTTTTTATTACTTCTTCCAACTCTCCCGCGCAACTGGTGTAAATCACTTAATCCAAAGTGATGCGCGTCATTAATTATAATTGTATTTGCATTTGAAATATCTATTCCAGACTCAATAATTGTTGTTGCTATAAGAACATCGAAGTGTCCTTCTATAAAGTCCATCATTACTTTTTCAAGTTGCTTTCCATCCATTTGTCCGTGTCCAATTCCAACGCGTACTCCAGGACAAAGTCTTGAGATCATGCCAGAAATCTCACGGATGTTTGACAAGCGATTATTAACAAAAAACACTTGTCCTCCACGCGTAACTTCATACGAAATAGCATCTCTTAAAATCTCTTCATCAAACGAAATTATTTCTGTTAAAACGGGTTGACGATTTGGTGGTGGAGTGTTAATGATACTTAAATCTCGAGCTCCCATTAATGAAAATTGAAGCGTTCTTGGAATCGGAGTGGCGGTTAAAGTTAGCGTATCAACACTTACACGAATTGTTTTAAGTTTATCCTTTACCGAAACGCCGAATTTTTGTTCTTCATCGATTATCATTAATCCTAAATCCTTAAACTTTACTCTTTCTGCAACAATAGCATGCGTTCCAATAAGAATATCAATCTTTCCATCTGCTAATTTTTTTAAGGTCTCAGAAGTTTCTTTTGTTCCTTTAAAACGATTAATATAATCAATTGAGCAAGGGAAATCTTTAAGACGTTCTTTAAAACTTCGATAATGCTGCATTGAAAGAATTGTTGTTGGAACTAAAATCGCCACTTGTTTATTGTCCGCTACCGCCTTAAAAGCTGCTCTAACTGCGACTTCTGTTTTCCCAAAACCTACATCTCCACAGATTAATCGATCCATTGGCCTTGAAGCTTCCATGTCTTTTTTCACATCTTGAGTTGCTTTGTTCTGGTCTGGCGTATCTTCATACATAAAAGAGGCTTCCAATTCATCTTGTAAATAGGTGTCGGGAGTATAAGAAAATCCTGCTTGACTTCTTCTTTTAGCGTACAATTGAATTAGATCAAATGCGAGCTCCTTTATTTTCTTCTTGGTCTTATTTTTAAGAGTGCTCCATGCCTGAGTTCCTAACTTGTTCATTTTTGGAACAGCGCCATCCTTGCCTGTAAATTTTGAAATCCTGTGTAAGGAATGAATTCCCAGATACAAGACATCTCCATCTTTATAAATCAAGCGAATTGCCTCTTGCGGTTTTCCATTTACATCAATCGTTTCCAAGCCAGAAAACTGCCCAACACCATGATCAATATGCGTAATATAATCACCTTTTTGAAGGTTGTAAATTTCTTTTAATGTCAAGGCTTGTTTCGCCTGACGGAAACCTTCCTTTAAGCGAAAGCGGTGGTAGCGTTCAAAAATTTGATGATCAGTATAACAGACTAATTTCATGCTTGGAGAAATAAATCCCTCTTGCAAAGCCAAGTGCATAGGAGAAAAAGAAACATCTCCACCGATGTCTTCAAATATTTGAAACAAGCGTTCTATCTGACGAGGTTGATTTGAAAAAATTAAATTCTCAAAATTATTTTCTTGTCGCGACAGCAAATCAGTTTTTAATAAATCAAAGTTTTTATTGAAATTAGGTTGAGGTGTAAAATCAAAATGAATACTATCTTGCGTTTTAAAATAAAAATCTGAGCCCCATTCAATGGTCTTATAATTTTCTAGACTTTGTTTTAATTCACTTTCATTCAAATAGCGATTTGCAGGTATTGTATGCTTTACAGTGTCACCTAGTTTGTCGAATATCGCCTCTGCTTTAGCATATTCTCTCGAAATAATTTGTGCCAAACGTTCGTGTGAACTTAGCCATAGGATTGCTGATTGCCCAATAAATTCAAAGAAAGAACCAATTCCTTCCAATGATATTTGCCCTTGAATATTTGGAATTACGTTGAAGAAGGAGTGAGATTTTAGTGACAATTGTGTAGCTGCATCAAAGGTTCGTATTGTTTCTATTTCGTCACCAAAAAACTCAATTCTGAAAGGAGAATCATTAGCATAAGAAAATACATCAACAAGTCCACCTCGAATGGAAAACTGCCCAGGCTCATAGACAAAATCAACCCGATCAAAATGATATTCTAAAAGCAATTCATTAATAAAATCAATGGAATAATTCTTTCCAACTTCAAGTCGTAAAGTATTATCTAGTAATTTTTTCTTAGTTGGCACTTTCTCAAAAAGAGCTTCAGGATAAGTGACAATCCATGTATTAAATCCACTTGCAACACGCTCTAAAATTTCTGCCCGATGCACCACGTTTGCATTATCTATTTCTTCAAATTGATAAGGGACTTGACACGATGAGGGATACAACAAGATGCGTTTGTCTTCAGGATATATTCCTTCTAAATCGTTTAAAAAATAAGCTGCTTCTTCCTTATCATTTAGAATAAAAACATGGTGGCCAGGTGTTTGTTCTGCCACAGCAATAGCAGAAATGCTCCTTGAAGAGCCAACATGTCCTTTCCAATGGATGTGCGAATTTGGACGACTTAATACTTTTGCCGTTTGATCAATTTGAGGAAATTCTCTAAATACTTTGAGGAAATTTTTAAGTTCCATTGTTTGGCGCAAAAATACCGATTCTTTTTCTTTTGAAGTACTGAATTAAAGAAAGTGAAGGAAATATAAATCACTAGGAAGTGGAAATCCCTATTACAAGTTCCTGCCCTAAGTGAAAACAATCTTCATAACTTGTATAAAGAGGAACAGGTGCAAGTCGAATAACATTTGGTTCTCTCCAATCAGCAAGAACTCCAAGCGCACAAATTCGTTTAAATAATTCAATCCCTTGTCCCATTACTTTAATAGAAAGTTGACTGCCACGCTGTTTTTTGTCTCGCGGTGTAATCAGTTCAAAACTACATTTTTCCTTGTAATTTTCTGAAATGTTATCAATCACAAATTCTAAATAAGAAGTAATTAAATCTCGTTTTTCACTAATCTTATCCATTCCTGCTTCCTCAAAAATTTCCAGTGCTGCCAAATGTGCTGCCATTCCAAGAACTGGCGCATTACTCAATTGCCAACCTTCCGCTCCGGCTAGGGGTTGAAAACCTTTTTCCATTTGAAAACGCGCTTCTTTGTCGTGTCCCCACCAACCTGCAAAACGCGGTATAGAGGAATCATTAGCATGTCGTTCGTGCACAAATATACCTGACACTCCTCCTGGGGAAGAATTCAAGTATTTATATCCGCACCAAGTAGCGAAATCAACATTCCAGTCGTGTAAGTGTAGATTTACATTTCCAGTTGCATGCGCCAAATCAAAACCTGCGATTGCACCAACAGCATGTGCAGCAGCAGTTATTTTTTGCATATCAAATAATTGACCTGTATAGTAATTTACCCCGCCAAACATCACCAATGCTAACTCATCACCAAGTTCTTTAATTTTTGATAAAATATCTTCTAAGTGAATTAACTCTTCACCAGCTCTAGGAAATACCTCAACAATATTTTCTTGCGTTAGGCCATGAAAATTAACTTGTGATTCCAAAACATATTGATCGCTTGGAAAAGCTTTTGCTTCGCAAATAATTTTTGTTCGTTTTCCTTGAGGTCGATAAAAAGAAACGAGTAAGAGGTGCAAATTTGTTGTCAAAGAATGTGTTACAACAACTTCTACGGGCTTTGCACCAACAATTTTTGCTGTCATCTCGCATAAATTTTCATGGTAAGAGTACCAAGGTCGTTTTGCATGAAAATGCCCTTCAACTCCAAACTTCGCCCAATCTGCAAGTTCTTCTTGAATATATTCTGCCGCTTTTTTTGGCTGTAACCCTAAAGAATTCCCGGTGAAATAGAGAATTTTTTTTTCGTGAAAATTTGGAAAATGAAACTTATCCCTGAACGATTTTAAAGGATCTTTGTTATCCAATTGACGCGCAAATTCTAAGTTGTTTTCAAACTGCATATGCTACTGATTATTGCTAATTTTGTGTTCGGATACAAATGTACAAAGAAATGAAGATTACAAGTCCCATAAAAAGAACGGAATCAGCAAGGCTTTTTGAAGCTTCAAAAACTTTTTTTCCTGGAGGAGTGAATTCCCCTGTTAGGGCTTTTAAGTCTGTTGGTGGAACTCCCTTGTTTATAAAAAAAGGAAATGGAGCTTTAATTTGGGACGAAGATGACAATGAATTTATTGATTTTTGTTGCAGTTGGGGACCTTTGATTTTAGGCCACAATCATCCTCAGGTTTTTAGTTCAATTGTCAGCACACTGGAAAATGGATCAAGTTTTGGAGCCCCTACGAGAAAAGAAAACGACTTAGCTCAATTTATTTTAGAAAGAATTCCATTTATTGATAAAATGCGTTTTACAAGTTCGGGAACAGAAGCAGTAATGTCAGCTATTCGTTTGGCTCGCGGCTACACAGGAAAAACAAAAATTGTAAAATTTGATGGATGTTACCACGGACATGTTGATGCGCTACTGGTGAATGCAGGAAGTGGTCTAGCAACATTCGGTACCTCATCAAGCGCAGGAGTTCCTGAAATTTTTGCAAATGAAACACTGGTTTTACCTTTAAATGATATTGAAACATTAAGAACTTGCTTAACTGAATATGCTCATGATATCGCCTGTGTGATTATTGAACCAATTCCTGCAAACAATGGATTACTTTTACAGGACAAGCAATTTCTATTAGTTTTAAGAGAAATTTGTACGGAATTAGGAATTTTGTTAATCTTTGATGAGGTAATTTCCGGTTTCAGAGTAGCATTTGGTGGCGCAGCAGAATTATATGCTATAACTCCCGATATTGTAACTTACGGAAAAATACTTGGTGGCGGATTGCCTGTTGGAGCTTATGCTGCAAAAAAGCACATTATGGCTTTTGTTTCTCCAGATGGACCTGTTTATCAAGCGGGAACACTTTCTGGAAATCCCGTTGCAATGGCTGCAGGGCTAGCGCAATTAAAAGAATGCGCAAAAAATAATTTTTACAAAGAGCTTGAAGAAAAAGCGCTGTTTATGGTAAATCAAGTGAATGCCTTTACAGAAGAAAATAATTATCCCTTAAAATTAGTGTCTTTAGGATCAATCTTTTGGTTTTCTTTTAATGGCAGGAAGTCGATTTCTGCAGCAAAAGAAATTAATCCTGATATGACAAACTTCAATCGCTTACATGCATTTTTATTGGATGAAGGTATTTATTTTGGCCCAAGTGGCTACGAAGTCGGCTTTATTTCTCAAGCACACACGCAAGCACAATTGGAAAAAGCCAGCAAAAAAATTCAAGAGGGGCTAGCGTTTATTTTCAAGTCTTAAATCCTAGTTTTTGCAAAAGCCGGGTCATTATTTGTAATTTCGTCATATGATATTAATTACCGGAGCAACAGGTTTAGTGGGAAGTCATTTATTATTCCAACTTATTGCAGCAGGAGAAAACTGTAAGGCACTTTATCGTTCTGAGCACAAAATCAAATTAGTAGAAAAACTTTTTCATTACTATAATTCCCCCGATGCAGAAGTTCAATTCTCCAAAATTATATGGGTTAAAGGTGATTTAAACGACCCTGAAAGTTTAGAATCCCTTTTTCTGAACGTTGATTACGTCTATCATTGCGCTGCAAAAGTATCTTTTTTTAAGGCTGACTTTGAAGCATGTATGAAAGAAAACAGGAATGCAACTGCCAATGTTGTTAATTATGCTCTTAAAAATGGCGTTAAAAAATTGTGCTATGTTAGTTCAACCGCAGCGATTGGTTCAAATCCAAATGGTGCAACAACCGAAGAAACACTTTGGGCTCCAGGATCAGATGTTAGCGGTTATTCTGTTTCCAAATTTTCCGCTGAAAAAGAAGTTTGGAGAGGAATAGAAGAAGGCTTGCCAGCAGTAATTCTCAATCCTTGTTTGATACTTGGGCCAGGAGATTGGCGCTCAGGATCTTTATCCATCTTTCGATCGGCAAAAAAAGGCATGTTATTTTATACAAGTGGATCCAATGCAGTTGTAGATGTTCGTGACGTTGCTCGCTCTATGTGCTTACTTATGAATTCAAGCATTGTTTCTGAAAGGTTTCTTTGTATCGGCCAGAATGTAACATTTCAGTATTTATTTACAGCCTTATCAAAGCGGTTTAACACGGCTCCCCCAAAGATTTCTATTCCAAAATCCTTAAGTTTATTTGCTGGAACTGTTTTAGAATTTATAAGTCAAATTTCTAGAAAAAGAAATGGGTTTTCTGTTGAAACTGCACATTCCTCATATAAAAATATTGTCTACGATAAATCCAAGTTAATGCAGGCTATTCCAATCCAATTTTATACTTTAGAGGAGACAATTGATAATTCTATTCGCGGTCGGTTACAATGATAAAAAAAGCGTATCTACAAGCACTAATAGTAATTTTCTATGCAGTAGGAACCGTTGGAATTCTCCTTCCTGAAACAAGGCCCTTGTTTTTAAAACTTACCGTTTTTAATTTAATACTTTCTTTTTTAATCATTGTTTTTGCTAGAGGGCAAAATAAAAAGGCTTTTTATACATTTTTAGCAAACTGTTGGATTGTAGGTTTTGTCGTTGAATGGATAGGAGTGCACACAGGATTATTATTTGGGGATTATTCTTATGGCGAAAATCTCGGGCTAAAATTTTTGGATGTACCATTTGTAATTGGTTTTAATTGGGGACTTGTAACGATCTCTGCTGCAGCACTTGCAAATAGGATTTCTAAAAATAAAAAATGGATTCCATTAATCGCGGCTATTTTAATGGTTGCATTGGATTTTTTCATGGAACCTGTAGCCATGAAAAGTGATTTTTGGTCTTGGAAAAATAATGTAATTCCCTTATATAATTATTGCTGCTGGTTCTTAGTTGGCTTGTTATTACAAGTTATTTATCAAAAAACTTCCTTGTGGGAGGAAAACAAAGTCAATGACACATTGTTTATTACGATGTTTGTATTTTTTATTATTTTAAATTTTAGTTTATAATGTATTGGTGGGGACCTTTTGTTTTATTAGCTACTTTTTTCGGTATGGAATTCATGGCCTGGGCTACGCATAAATTTGTAATGCACGGTAAAATGTGGCATTTCCATAAGGATCACCATCAAGTAGAGCCGGGTTTTTTTGAAAAAAATGATGTTTTCTTTCTTATTTATGCAATTCCTTCATGGCTTTGTATTATGCTGGGAATGATGTATGGAAACTATTTCTCCGTTTGGATTGGCTATGGAATTGCGGCTTATGGATTGGCTTATTTCTTAATTCACGATGTGTACATTCACAGGCGCTTTAAATGGCTAAGAGACATTGACCACCCGTATTTTTACGCCATTCGAAAAGCACATAAAATCCATCACAAACATTTAGGAAAAGAAAAGGGAGAATGCTTTGGAATGCTGCTTGTTCCTTGGGAATTTTACAAGAAAGCAAAGTTGGTTTATGATAGAAAAACCCCTGCAGAATGAGCTTGTATTTTTGGGTTATAACCCTTTCATTTATTGGCCCATTTTTATTAAGTTTCGATAAGAAAATAGCTTTTTACAAAAACTGGCGGTTACTTTTACCAAGTATATTACTAGTTGCATTATTTTTTATTTGTTGGGACGAATGGTTTACAAAAATTGGGGTTTGGGGCTTTACTCCAAAATACCTTCAAGGAATTTATGCTGGTCATTTGCCACTGGAAGAAATCCTTTTTTTTATTGTAATTCCTTACAATTGTTTATTTGTCCATGAAGTTTTAAAGGGTTATTTCCCATTGATTTCCTTAAAGACTTTTTCCTTAGTGTTTATCTATGTATTTGGTCTCTCTGCTTTGCTTTTATCCTTATTTAACCTAGATAATTATTATACTTTATCAGCAACTGCACTTGCATTTGGCTTAACACTTTTTCTAGTGCAACAAAAAAAAACATGGTTCTCACAATTTGTTTTGACCTACATAGTTTGCCTAATTCCCTTTCTTGTCGTAAACGGCATATTGACAGGCCAATTCACTGAGAAGCCAATTGTTTGGTATTCAGAAAACCACATTTTAGGATTTAGATTGGGAACTATTCCCTTGGAAGATTTATTCTACAACTATTGCTTAATACTCCCTATTATTTGGATTTATGAAGGGTTAAAAAACTCTTATTCTAAGAAATAGTTTTTTGGGCTTGAGTAAAAGTTTATTCTTTTAAAAGCTGCTTAATTTGCCCCATTAACTTTGTCACCTCCTCTTCTGAAGTCCCGTCATAATAGCCTCGGATTCTTTTTTTCTGATCTACTAAAACAAAATTATTCGTGTGAATAAAATCACTTCCAGCATCTCCTAGATTTTTCGCTTCGGCGGGCTTTAAAATGAAAAAAGATTTTCTAGCGAGACTGTATAGCGCTTCTTTTTGTCCAGTAAGAAAATGCCATTGACCGTCTTTAGCTTTCATTTTTTTTGCGTATTTCTCTAGCGCATCTGTGTTGTCAATAGCAGGATCAACTGTAAAGCTTAGAATTTTTAAGTTTTCATTTCCCTTAAATCCCTCTTGAATTCGCTGCATTTGCTTGTTCATTAAGGGGCAGATACTTTGACAAGTAGTAAAAAAATATTCAGCAACAAATACTTTCCCATTGATTTCTTTCTGAGTAATAATTTCTTTATTTTGATTTTGAAATTTAAAATCCCCAATTTGATGGCCTTGACCTATTCTCAGAAGTTCGGGGTCTACCATTTCTTCATTCAAATCTTTTGGATTAATAATTGGAAGGGGCTTCTGTTTTTTAGGATTGAGAATGAAATAACTGATCGTTACACAAACCAAGAGCAAGCAGGCGATAAATAGAATTCGTTTCACAGTGCAAAGTTACTTCTTTAAGAGCAATTCTATCTGTTTTTTACATGCAATAATTCGCTGATTTAAACTGCCTCTAAGGATAGAAAAACTACAATTATTTTTTGTAATTAATTCCTCATAAAGCACAAACAAGCGCTCACGATCCAAGGGATTTTCTCTAAGTTTATCCGCTTCCCAAGGAATATCTGGCGCACAAAGGAAAAGGTGGTCAAAATCCTGCGACTCCCAATAAGATTGTATTATTGGTGATACTTCCTTGAATTTTTCCTGCGACCAAATAAGCATTACAGCCATTTCAGTATCTGAAATTACCAACGTGTTCTTTGATGCCTTACAAAGTTCTACCTGCTGTTTTGCAATTACATCTAAATCAGTAAGTGTATAAGTTGTTTTATCCTTTAAAAATTCTCTTGCGTATTCAGAAATAAAAGAAGTAGAATATGCTTTGGCAATTAATTCTGCCATGGTTGTTTTACCACTAGATTCTGGTCCTGTAAAAGCAATTTTAAGTTGTTTGTCCATCTTTCAATTCTTTCTTCCACTGATAAAAACCATAAACTGCGGTAAGGGCATAGCCAAAAAACAGAAAAACAGAAAAATTTAACCCTTGCGCCCAAAATAAATACATTGAAAGAAGGTTCAAAATTATCCAATAAATCCAATTCTCTAAAATCCCTTTTAGTGCCAAAAATGTCGAAAAAATGGCAAAAACTGCAATAAAAGCATCTAAAAATGGCAAAAACTGCCCATTTTTTGCAAAAATGCTTCCAAGAGCAAAACTACTTATTGATCCAATTATAAGTGCTAAAAGATGCTTTTTCCAGGAAATAGTTCTTAT